>DASVCM010000901.1:0-8404 GCA_036381635.1 Lacipirellula sp. | reverse complement strand
CCACCTGAACGCGAGCGAGCCGCCGCGTGGCCAGCCCGGCCGGAAGCTTCGCGAGCGTCTCGCCGGTGATCAGGCAATCCGCGCCGAGGTACTTCGTCGCCCCCTGCACGCGGCTGGCAACATTCACCACATCGCCCAGCGGCCCATACTTGAACTTCTGCGACGAGCCCGTGTTGCCGACTCGAGCCGTCCCCGAGTTCAGCCCGATGCCCAGCCGCACCGGCCCGCCCAGTTCTTCCTGCCAGCGGGCGTTGATCGCCTCAAGCGCCTCGCCCATCTGCCGCGCGGCCAGGCAAGCCAGCTCCGCATGGCTGGCCTGCGGCGCCGGGGCGCCCCACATCGCCATCAGCTCGTCGCCAATGTAGTCGACCAGCACGCCATCGTACTGGAGCACGCAATCGGACAGGGCGCCCATCGTGTCCTGGATCCACGCCATCGTGCGATCCGGCCCCAGCCGTTCGCTCACGCGGCTAAAACCCCGGATGTCGGCGAACAGGAGCGTTACCTCGGCGTTGCGACCTTCGAGCAACCGCGGGTCCCGCTCCAGTTGGTCGGCCAATTGCGGCGTGAAGAACTGCTCGAACCGCACGCGAGCCGCGATCGCCGCCTGCTCCTCTTTCAGCCGCGCAAGGCCGGCCGCGATGCCGCTAGCCAACAGCTCGACCAGCTTCGCTTCAAACTCGGTGATCTCGGGCGCGGAGCCGCCGCTGCCGCCGCTGCGGCGATCGCCGTAAAGGGCGCCGATGACTTCGCCCGCGCCGTCGAGAATCGGCGCGGCAACCAGCGCCGACACGTCCTGCAAGCTGCGCGGCGTATCCGGCCCTGCCGGCGGCACGTGCCAAAACGTTCGTTGCTCGCGCCGCACGCGCCCCAGCAGCGTCTGGCTCGGCGCCCAAGCCTGCTTGTTCGACGGGCCGGCGAGCGAGTGGAGCGCTTCCACTTGCCAGCGGCCCTCAGGGCTGGCGCGAAGCACGGCCGCCGCATCGAGTCCGACAATCTTCACCGCGGCCTGGGCCGCCTGTTCTGGAAAATCGCGCGTGCTCGCGGCGCTCTGGAACACGCCAAGCACCGTCTCCAGCCATCGCAACAGCGTCTCTTCTTCGAACGATGCGTTTGGCGGCCTGAGCGTCGCCGGAGCCATTCTTTTGCCAGGCGGAATCGTCCGCTCGGGGAGCCCTTCGAGCTGCAATTCGTCGTCCTCCGGCGGGTCGACGCGAGCGGCGAACGTTCCAAACTCGAACAACAGCGGCGGCGTAGCCGAGATCGATTCACCGGGAGAGAGTGTCTGCCGCTCAACGCGCACCGGCAGCGTCCGACTCAGATTCGTGATGCGAACTTCGCCGTTATCAAGCGGAACCAGTTCGACATGCGAACGGGAGAGCTCGACATCGCTCAGCGGCGCAAGTATCACCCGGGCGCCGCGCGAGTGATCAAGACGTATGATGGGCTCCGGCTCGCCTTCGCGCTGCCGGCCAATCTCCATGGCCGCATCGAGGCACGTCGCCAGAATCCTCTGCCGACCATGGTAGAAGTACACGGGGCAAAATGCCGACGGCGTTTTGCCGCTGCAGTCTTCGGCGTCTGCGGCAAGATCGGCCACGCCTTGCACCCGAGCGCATGGTTAAGAAGAGAATCGACCCCGACCATGGGCCATCATAGATCGAAGCCTGCCGGTGCGTTAGCCCGTACCAAGAAAAAAGGACGTCGCTACTGCCCGCAGCGACGTCCCTCAGCCAGCGTCGTCCGCACAAGTGCGACGAGCACGCCAATTCCCATCGCAGTGCCGAGAGTTCTAAAACTCCGGCGTAGCCCTGCGAGCAGGCATTGGAAACCTACGTCAAACGAAGTAACTAAGCGATGGGGAATGCCGCAAGAGTCGAAAACTGGACTCCCAAGTCGCCTTTCGTTGCGCAATGCCGCAGATGGGGTGCGCACTTACAAGGCCGATCGTTACGACCGCCGGGCGAGTGCGATTGGGACAATGGAAACAGGAATCTCCAACAGACCCTGTATTGCCGTACAGCGCGAAAAAAGGGCGCCGCTGAAATGGCGGCGCCCCTCCGTGCCGGCTGGTTGCGTGAGGAACTGCGTCGTGGCCCAACTGCCCGTTTCGAGACGTTCCGTGTCGCCGAAACTGCGGCAAACCAGTGGAATTGGCGGCGCTGATTCTAGCGGGGCAAGCCAACGCATTCATGAGAAATCAGCATCTTGTGGGCTAGCGCCCAGAGGTCGACACCATAGCCTCCCTCGGAGTTGAGCTAACTTGTCAGTGCGCGGTGACCACGTATCGACGCATGTCAGCGGAAGAACTCGAATTGCCGACCATGATGGCCTGACGACCACGGTTGGTTCGAGGCGCGTAAGTGTCGAACACATCAGCCACTTTGCCATAAACCAATATCGCGCCACGGCTTATGCTGCTCACCACGAAATGATCGTCGGCTTGGCACGAGCCTTGCTCCTCGACGCCGCTGCTGGAGGCAGATTGGAGTCACGGAGATGCAACCGAACATGACGCGGTGCGGGGCCTGCGGCCACGACGCTGTCATCCACAAGGTGCGATACAAGTACAGCGTCGATGGCCCGCCGGGTCAACCAGCCGACAAGCATATCCTGCGTGAGACCGAGCGGGACATCGAATGCCCACAGTGCGGCGTTCGCACCGAGACAGAGATTCATGCGTCCGAGAGCAAGTGATCTCGAGGACATGTCAACCAACCTAACCCTGATATTCTAAAAGCCTTCAGCATTCGCGCGTCGCACCCGCGGCGAGCACCCACATCGATTTCCATCAGCATAACGGGCGCAGCGATGCCGCCTAAAACGATTGTCTGCGAGAATCGTCGCGGCGACGGCTCGCCGTGTGGAGAGGCTGCGCTTGTCCATATGATCCACTACATCTACGACATGAAGAATCACGGCGATGACACGCTGCACGTTCTGCGCGGCGCCTCGTATGACATTGAGTGCCCGCGTTGCGGCCGACGCGAACAGATCGTTCGCCGCGATTGAACGTGTGTTAGATCGGACTTCATGATCACGCAGAAAAAAAGCCCCCGGTCAATGACCGGGGGCTCTGTAGTTCTGCAGCACTCGGCTCAGGGGCGACTAACCCACTCGCTCAAAAGGCAAGCCGATCCAGTTCTCGCCCGCTGGCGTAGTCGCCGGGAGGCGATACTCGTACTCAACCACCATTCGAGTAAGCTCGGCCACGCTCTCGGCCTGCATCACGTCAAACACCCGGCGACGCCGGTTTTCGATCGTGCGAAGGCTGACATCGAGCCGCTTCGCCATCGTGCGATTCTTGCAACCTTCGAGAATGAGCTGCAGCACCTGGCGATCTTGCGGAGCAAGGCGCGTGAATCGCTCTCCAAGCTCGCGTTGACGACGCTTACGACGAACTTCGTCCTGACTTTTCGCAATTGCCTCTTGGACGAAGCTCCACAGCTCGTCGTCGCGGAATGGCTTATCAAGCACCGCGACGGCGCCGCCGCGGAGAGCGCGTACCGTGACGGCCGTCTCTGCATAAGCGGTCACGATAATCACCGGCATGGCGACTTCCCGATCGAGTGTGCGATTAAGCACCTCCATGCCGTCGGCGCCTGTCATCCGCAGGTCAGTGATTACGCAGCCGACCTGATCCGCGTCGATGGAATCGAGATTCTCGAGGAACTCACGAGGGTTCTGGAACACCTGTACCTGGTGGCCGAAGGAGCGCACCAGTTCCGCCACAGCCCGACCGGACTGAGCGTCATCATCAATTACGAACACAAGCGGTTCGAGGGAGGCCGCCATATGGAAAAACCCTTCCTAGGAAAACAGGACTGCTGGAACCTCGGCCACGCATGCCGAGAGGGAAAGCCCTGCGCCACGAACGACGCATATGCCGCCAAAGACGGCTTCCCTGGCGAATACTAAGGAGATCGGCTGCGGTAAGTACCCGCACTAACCGATAGGTGCCTGCGGCTTGCCGCGGCAGGTCTTCGCAACCCCGCTACTGAGGGGTTGCCGTCTACGCCGGGTTAACCGCGGCGGGACGGTCGCCCGACTCCAGGGAAACTACCATGCGAACGAGTTCGGCGAGCGAGTCGGCGCCCATTTTGGTGAATACGCTTTGGCGATGGAGCTCGACCGTTCGCAAGCTTACGTTCATCTTTCTGGCCACGACCTTGTTAGCGTCGCCGGCGGAGATGAAGCGCAGGACCTCGCGCTCTTTCGGGGTCAGCGTCTCGTATCGACGTAAGGTTTCCTCGCGCTGTTGTTCGGCGACGTAAGCCTCGCGGTCGGCCGCAATGCCGTTGCGGATGGCTTCCCATAGCTCATCATCCCGGCACGGCTTTTCGAGCAGGGTGAGGGCGCCGTTGCGCATGGCGCGAACGGTTCCCGGGGTTGTCGCAAAACCGGTTAGCACGACCACAGAGATCCGCACGCCGCGTCGAATGAGCTCCTCCTGCAACTCCAGCCCGCTCATCCCCAGCATGCGAACGTCGGTTACCAAACAGGCCGGCCGATGTCCATCGTAGGCCGCCAGAAACTCCTCCGCGGAGTTGAAGCCGACGGTCGGAAGGCCCATGGCCTCCACCAGCGTCGTAACCGCCTTGCGGGCCTGACTATCGTCATCAACGACATAGATGACTGGCTGAGGGTCGTTCAAGTCGTCTTCCCTCCCGTTGGAATGATGAGGATGAAGGTCGTGCCGGGACCATCCGCATTAGCCTCGAACCGCAGGTCGATGCCATGAGCGTCGGCGATGCTCTTGCACAGCACGAGTCCCATGCCCATTCCTTCCTTCTTGGTCGTGTAGAAGGCGTCGAACAAGCGGTGGACTTCTTCGGGCGCGATGCCGACGCCGGCGTCGCGAATTGACACGCGGATCCCCTCGTCGACCGGTTCGGCGCTGATTCGCAGCACGCGTTCCTTCGGCGGCGTCTGCTCCATCGCCTGGCACGCATTGACCAGCAGGTTCAGCAATAGTTGTTCCAGTTGAATGCGATCGCCAAGGATGCTTGGTAGCGTTCCAGCGACGTGTACTCGCACCGACACTCCAAGGCGGCGAATCTCATACTCCGCCAGTTCAATCGCCCCGTTGACGACTTTCTTGAGCGATAGCTCCTCAAGCTCCACGGGTTGGGACTTTGTGAACTCACGAAGCCGACGAATGATTTGCACCGTGCGGGTGATCGCATAAGAGATTTCGCTGGTGCACTCGATCGCCGTCTTGATTCGCTCTTCCCCGCCCGCTTGCAGGTGTCGCCGCGCTGCTTCGGCAAACGTCTTAGCGGCATGTAGTGGCTGGCCTACTTCGTGGGCAATTCCAGCGACCATCTCGCCCATCGTTGCCAGCCGCGAAAGATGCGCAAGGTGCACCTCCTTCTGCCGCAGCAGGTCGGCGGCTTCCTTCAAGTCGTTCACGTTGCGACCGACCGATTGATACTCAACCGGTCGCCCCTGCGGGTCGAAGAAGGCCCGGTGGGTCCACTGCACCCAGGCGTATGTGCCATCGTCAAGACGATTCCGGACTTCCAAGGTCACGTTGGGCTGCTCCGCAGTGAGCTGCGCAATCGCCTCATGAAACTCGGCGCGATCTTCCTCGTGGATGATAGGGAAGAAATTCTCGCCGACGAGTTCCTCCGAAGGTCGATTTCGGAACCGAGAAAACGCCTCGTTGACAAAGGTTCGCGTCCCATCGGCGGTCCATCGCATGATGAACTCCGCCTGCGTTTGAACTACGTCGCGGTACCTGGCCTCGCTTGCACGCAGTTCCTCGTTCATTCGGGAAAGTTGCTCAGTTCGATGCGCGACGCGCCGTTCCAGTTCCTCCTTCAGCTCATGGATCTCTTCCGCGGCCGCCATGGCTTCGGTCACGTCTTTGGCGATGCCCTCCATCGCGACGAGTCGGCCATCCACGTCGAACACCGGATGCTCCTGGCAATCCAAGATTCGGATGCTGCCGTCGCGGTGCTTGAACTGGCCGACGAAGCGATGCACAAGCTTTCCCGCTTCCGCCTCGCGAGTAAACCGCTCCGTTGCTTCACGACCGACTTCGACATGCTGATGAAACTCCTCGGCATGCCGGCCGATAACCTCTTCGGGCTCGTACCCAAGCACGCGTTTTGATGCAGGGCTCACGTAAGTCATGACGCCATCGGCATCGTGCGAGAAAATGACGTAATCGCCCTGCAGCCCCTCGACCAGACGCCGATACTTCCGCTCGCTCTGCCGGAGCGAAAGCTCGGCCTCGATGCGATCGGTCACGTCCTGACCCATGATTTCCCTGCCCGCTGGGCCGGATGGGCCGCGCAGTTCACGCTCGCGGAGCGTAAAGAAGGCCGTCTGACCGTTGCTTCGCCGCGCGACGCAGCGACGGGCGCCGGGCGGATCGCTGGCGGCCGCTCGTTCCGACAGCTCTTCCAGTTGAGCCTTTAGCGGATGGTCCAGATCAAAGAACTCCCGATAGTCGCGACCGATCAGCTCCTCGGGCTCGTAGCCGAGTATGGCCTCGACGCTCGGAGCAATAAAGCTGATGCGACTGCGGGCGTCGATTCGGAAAAAGACATACTCGCGCTGCCATGTGGCGAGCCAGGCGTGAAAGTCAAACGGCCGCGTCGCCGCGAACGAAAGTTCGAAGTCGCGATGGGCGTCGTGAGTGTTTTCCAGAGGTGACATGCAAATCGGGACCTCTAAGCCGAGAATGCCCCGTCCCAAGATCGGGAATTCATGCGAAAGTCCATTCTATAGCAAACCATTTACGAGCGGCGAGTGCGCCTGGTTTTCGGCCAATGCAGGCCGGCCAGCGAATTCGACGGTTCGATTGAAGGATTTGCCCCGATGACAAGTTACGCTCCTGCAGCCATAGCGGCGCGCAACGACTTGTACAGTTCAAGCGTTCGCTCGGCCATCGCGCGGGCATGATATCGCTCATGCACCGCCTGGCGCCCGCGGCGACCGAGTTCCTTCGCTCGCTCCGGCTCGTTCAGCAAAACCTTTAGCTTCTCGGCCAAGTCGGCCGGATCGAGGGGCCGATGCAACAGACCGCCTCCGGTAGCGGCCACCATCTCTGGGAACGCACCATGCGCCGGTAGCACAACCGGTACGCCATTGGCCCACGCCTCCAGCACCGGCAGCCCCTTGCTCTCGCGGTAGACCGTTGGCACGCTCAGCACGTCGAGGGATTGCAGGAACGCGATCTTTCCGGCGCGATCCAGCTCGCCGTGATACTTGAATCGGCCCGCGAGCGGGCCGCGACGAACACGGTGTTCGATCTCGTCGAGATACATCCGGTCGCACGCTCCCAGATAGCCGGCGGCGTGAACTTCGAATGCCGGGACATCACCGCGAGCTGCCAGCCGTTGGCACGCATCAATGAGCAAATGCAAGCCTTTGTCGTGGCAGATGCGGGCGAAAAAGCCGATCCGCGCCGGCGAACCATTCACCCGAAGTTGACGCTCGCCATGGCCCTCCAACTCCAACCCATGCGGAATTACATGCACCCGCTCCCGCGGAACGGACAGATATTCAGCCATGAACTCGGCATAGTACGTGTTCATCGCGACGAACGCATGGACTTCCTTGGCGCGCTCGCGCAGGAGCTGCCTTGCTATCGCATAGTGCGGCGGCGTGAGCTTTTCGAGGAAGATGTCTTCGCCCGAGAGGGTACAGACGATCGGCGGGCCGCAGCGGGCGGCGATCATCCGCACCAGGCCGACCATCATCGAGTTCGACAAATGAACCACGTCGGGCCGCACCTCGTCGACCAGCCAATCGACCAACTTTTCGAGCTCCTTCCGCTGGTTGCCCGCTTCGCCGCGGAGCATCGAGACGGTCATGTCGCCCAGCTTCGCGGGATCGACGCTGCCGGCGCGGCCGGTGACGGCGCGGAGCAGGGCGGGGTGGTCGAGCCAACGATCGAGCCACCGCGGCGTTCGCCGGAACACCGGGAACTTCTGCTGCAGATATGCGTTGACGCCGCCGAAGAAGACTCGCGGCTCGCTCACGTCCTGTTCATCGGTGCGAATCGGCGTGTAGATCGGCGCGAGAATCACGTCCTCGCCGAGCTTAAGTAGCGCGGCGGCGAGCGTGTTGTCATGCAGACAACTGCCGCAGTACATTCCCGCGGCGCCGGCGGCCAGATAAGCGATTCGCATACAATCTATATAGCCGAGCCATCCTGGCTCGGTGAACTAGCCAAGTCCTCGCGCAAACCATTCACCCGGCCAGGATGGCAAAGCTATCTAATTCACCCGGCCAGGATGGCCGGGCTATTTAGGCGATCGCCGGGATGTCGGCGTCCTCGGGCTCGGCGTTGGGATCTTCCGGGGGAAGCTCGTGCTTCATTCGCTCCATGAAGGGGTCGAGATCCTTGAAAATACCGCCGACGCGATCGTTGAACACCCGGCCGATGAGC
>DASVCM010000900.1:0-3634 GCA_036381635.1 Lacipirellula sp. | reverse complement strand
GTCCCTCCTGCCAGCCGTCGTCGTCATCCGGCGAATAGTTGGGAATCGGATCGGCCAGCTGCGCTTCGTAGACCAGCGGCAGCACCTCGACGGCGCCGCTGTCGCCAAACTGATTGAGCAACCTCTGCGTCGGAAAGCCGCCCGGCGACAGGTGCATCCACGCCACCGTGCACAACCACAGCACGGCGAACCCCATCGCCCACGCTTGCCGCTCGCCCTCCGCATAGCGCGCCACGAGCGCCGCGTAGGTGAACGCGACGACAGAACAGGCCCACAGCAGGTCGACGTACACTCCCACCCGCTGCGTATACGCCGCCGCCGCCACGGCGGCATACGCCATCGCCGCCAGCACCCACTTCATCGAGAACTGAAAAGGCATGGCGCCCATCATACAAAACCCAGCCGACGACTATAAAGCCGGGCCATCCTGTCCCGGCGAGTGGATCAACGAAGCTGTCGTCCTGCCATGTTGAGCCCAGCGAAGAATCTATCGTCCTGAAACGACGGTCGTCCTACCAATACCAGCTCCGTTGGTACGCCAGGCATTCCGCCTCGTCGAACCAGATCATCGACCCAGCCCCGTTCGACGCGTGCGGCCCCTCATACTCCCAAGGCTCCGTCAGGGGCGACCAACTCGCTTCAGCGAACCACTGCTCCATCACGCGATTGGCGCGGTTCGCGGAAAGCTTCTCCGGCGCCTTGCGCTGATTGGCCGCCCGGCCATCGCTTCGCCGCCACTGGGCGTCATGCCAGGCGTCCAGCTCGGCCTTACTGATGGTGTATTTCGCCTCAAAGCCATGTCGATGTTGGCGGACGGTGACTTCCTTCGCCGCTGGGGGCAACCACTGACGAACATGACTTTCCCAAATCGCATCGACGCCAGCGTACTGAAAAACGCCAAAGCGAACTTGGTCCGCGATCTTCATCACCGCGATACAGGACGGCACAAAGGCCAGGGGCGATAACAGAGTTGCCAGCATGAACGTACGACCGAGCGGCTTGCCAAGTCGGGACGAGGTCGCAGTAACAACGACAATGATCGCTACGAACGCCACGAAGGTAATCTGCACTGGCAGCACGATCGACCAAAAACATCGTCCGACCTATCGACGGGTGGATTCACTACTCGCGTATACGACTTTTCAGTCGCAGCGATCAGAGTCCGATTCTCGCCCTCTGTACGTCCCTAGCCGATAACAGTAAACAGCATATAAAAGAACCCGACCCAGATCCCGCCGAGAAACGGCGAGACGGCCAGCGCTGTCCAATTATTCCGCACTCCCACGATCTTCTTGGCCGTTACCAGCCCAAAGGCGATCGTGATCAACGCACAGGTGACGATGGCCCAAACGAGCGGGGCGAAGAAGAACAGCGACATGAACGGCAGCACGATTACCAGCGGCCACGCGCCGACGTGTGAAGCCGCCAGGATTCGTTCGGTATCGTCATCAGCCATTCCGCCAATATAACGCCAGACAACGCGAACACCCCATTGGGCCGCAAAGGCCTGGCTCAATCGACTTTCGACAATCGGAGGAAACCTGCATGCAGCCTCGAGACGCTTTTGGAATCATCGTCAGAACACTCGGTCTGGTCTGTCTTCTTTATGGCGGCCACGAACTTCTCACTTGGTTTGCGTTCGAGGCCGGCTGGCGAGGCACGCTGGAGCATGGCGTGAAAATGCGAGGGCTGTTCTACTCGGCGATTGGCATAACTGCGATCCGCGCTGCCGACGCGGTGGTGTGGTTCGCCTATCCTGCCCGCCGCCGATGAGGCACGGCTCTGTCGTGCGGCCACAACGCTACTTCCGCGTTCGCCCCGCGAGCGCGCTGAGGCCGACAACCAGGGCGACGATTCCACCAACCAGCCCGCCGACCGTCGTCGGAAACGACGGCTGCGTCGTCTGATCGGTCAGCGACGCGGTGAGTCCCTGCGCCCAAAGGGTTGTTCCCCAGCCGACGGCCAGGTAGCCCAACATCGCGGCGGCAATCAAAAAGCATATGACGGCTAGAGCAGTTCGCACGCGAATACCTCCTCATTGACGGCTGGCACTTGCAGCCGCGGCCACCGGCCGGGGGCCGCTCTCCACCGAGACAAGCTACCTCTCTGGGGCAGACGCAGCCGGGAAGGGCCCCGGGGCTGCGTGGCTAACGCGCAACACGGCGATCAGCTCTGATGAACTTCGCCGCCGGCGCCGCCATCTTGTCAATCGCGAGCCGGCTCTAAAACCGCTTCCGAGCCGGTGAGGGTCCTCTACTATCGGTTTGGCCTAATCGAACCAACATTTTCGCTTGAAATTGGCCACCAGCGATGATAGTATACATAAATACACTATTCCCATTCTAGCGAGTGAATGACCCGATCGAGGCCAGAGAGCTGTTCCACGCAGCCTCGAGCAACCGCCCCAGGTTAGAGGTTCGATGATGGAATCGGCTGGAAGCCATTCCCACTCACTCGCCAATGAGGCGCCTGCTGAGGAAAGAGGAATTTGTCGCCAAAAATGTTGTTTTGCGACAAAAAACTCGCGTCAGAAATGCAAGGTAATTCGCTATGGTCTGTGCACTGCGATCCGACGTTCAACGGGAGATCGACCCCAAGCTGGCCTGGGCGCTGAACCATCGCGACCAGTTCCCGGTCGATGTGAACCGCGCGTCGCGGGAAACACTGCTGCGCGTGCCCGGGCTAAGCCAGCGAGCCGTTGATCGGCTCCTTGAAACACGACGCGAACGGCCAGTCGCCGCCGCCGACTTGCGCAAGCTGCGCGTCAACTGGTACCAGGTCCGCTACTTCGTCGCCACCAGCGACCACTGCCCACGACAGCGCGTTCCCGAGGAACGCAAGCAACCGGTCACAGGCCCGATCGCATCGCCCCGGCCAACAGGCCTTCCGCTCTTTGACGGGGTCAGCTCGGCGTAACGTAACTTGCTAAAGAGCCGAAACAGTCTGCGGAGCGGTTTCCATGATCGCCATCCAGATCCCCGCCGCGAGCAGCCCGCCTACGAGCGGGCCGACGACCGGGATCCAGGCATAGCCCCAATCGCTTGCGCCCTTGCCCGGCACGGGCAGCAGGGCGTGGGCCAAGCGCGGCGCGAAATCGCGCGCCGGGTTGATTGCATACCCCGTTGTGCCGCCCAGCGACAATCCGATCGACAGCACGAGCAGGCCCACCGGCAGCGCCCCCAGCGAACCCAGGCCGATCTTCATCGACGGCGCCGCCATTCCCGCGGCCGGTTCGCCGGCCATGCTGATCGACGGCTCGACAGCCAACAGCACCGCGAGCACCAGCACCGTCGTACCGACGATCTCGCTGAACAGGTTCGACCACGTCCGGCGAATGGCCGGCGCCGTGCAGAACGTCGCGAGCTTCGCTCCGGGATCATTCGAGGCGGCGTAATGATCCCAGTACAACAACAGGACCAGCGCAGCGCCGGCGAACGCCCCGGCCATCTGGGCCATGATGTACCCGGCTACAACCTCTAGTCCGCCGTCCACCGGAAAAGTTCCGGCCGCGTACAGCCCGAGCGTCACCGCGGGGTTGATATGGGCGCCGCTCGCCTCGCCCACGCACCACACGGCGACGAACACCGCCATCCCCCAGCCGAGCGTGACGACGATCCACCCCGCTGCGTTGCCC
>DASVCM010000899.1:0-3881 GCA_036381635.1 Lacipirellula sp. | reverse complement strand
GAATCCCCTCGCACGCATGCCGGAAGATAAAGTCCATCGCAGCATCGACATTGCAATCGTTTCGGGAGGGCGAATAAGTCGACCCGCGGGCGATGATTTTGGCGCCGCGGACTCGGACAATTTCTGTGGGCGGCGGCGCTCCTCGGAGCATAGCGGCCACGACCTTTCCCGCCTCGTAGCCCATGGCCTCGCCTGGCAGGTGAACGGTGGTCAAAGGCGGTCGGGAGGTGAGGGCTGCGTCAAACCCATCGACTCCAATAACCGCTACATCGCCCGGCGTCGATACTCCCAGCAGTTCGCATGCACGGCACAAGTAGCCGCCCGCATAGTTGTGCTGAGAAAAGATGCCAACTGGGCGAGGTTGGGCCTGCAGCCACTCGGCAACCTCCGGGTCCACGTATTTCATTCGATTGAAATCGTCGAGCTCCTCGGGATCGGGAATCGCGAAAGATCGAAACGCGGCGCCGCGTTTTTCCGTGTATCGTCGGTACTGCTCGCGACCGCTTAACGCCTCCGCTCCGAGGACGAACCGGACCACTTCCGTAACGCCGATTTCGTGGAAATGTCGAAACACGGCGTCGTACAATTCGTCGGCGTCGCCGAGGACGATGCCGCAGTTAGGGAGCGGCTCGATGCGCGCCGTGCTTACCAAGGGCCGACCACAGGCCGCTAATTCGGCCAACAATTCCGTCTGATCGGCGGCGATAAAACTGACAATCGCGTCGGGCGACCAAGACCGGAACGTCGGCGGCAGCTCCTTGGCGAATCGCCCGAGGACAAACTCTCGCAGGATGAATCCGTTAGCGGGCTTGGCGAATTGACTCAGTCCGCTAGCCAGCTGCCTGAAAAACGCCGAGTCCCACTGCGTGACGAACGCGATGCGGGCGATCGAATCGAACATGGGCTATCCGCCATGGTCTTTACGGCTCTAGAAATGCCCAGCAACGCGCGAGAGGCGCCCGCTGAATTCGGCCCGCGCAACCGCGAAGCCGAGCTGCGACGAGGGGCCACAGATTTCTCAAGCTTTTCTTTCGATTTCTCAAAAATCTCTAATCGGCTTTACAATATTACATAGTAGTCGCTGCGGGCGTCAATTAAATTGGCGGAGCAAAGGTCGCTGGCTACGCCCTCGTAGACACGCGTCCTCGGGATGCCTAGTCTGCTAACTCGTTCCCACGTTGGGACTATGGACGTCCGGCAGCGGTTTCGTTCGCGATTCTTATCGAATTCGGATCAACTTGAGCTTCTCCTAGATCTCACGCGTTTGCACGCGCCCGTGCCCCTTTTCCCCTGAGGTTGCGTCTAATGAAGGTTTCATCGTGGTTGCGTGGGATGGCGTTAGCCTTGGCTTCCAGCGGGCTTGTTTCTGTGTCGAGTGCTGACAGCATTTCGCTGAATTTCAGCGAAAACTCCAGCAATCAGTCGTTCGCCGGCGGCCAATTGATCGGACCGCTCATGACTGACAGCGCTACCTGGAATAACACCAACGGGCAACCAAATCTGGACGCTGGGGCGCTCGCTGGCCTGATCGACGACAGCGGCGCGAATACGGGCGCTTCGGTCGCGTGGAGCTCTTCAAACGTCTGGTACAACTTCGACGGCACCAGCGACGACGAGCACCGCATGGCAGTCGGTTACCTCGATGACGGCGACGGCGGCGCAGGCACGTCCGGCGACGGCATTGGAGTGTCGGTCACGTTTTCGAGCGTACCGTACTCTCGCTATCGCGTGTATGGATTGTTGGGTAGCGATCAAGACGGCGGAACGAACTACAACACGCTCGACTTCACGGTGAACGGCGTCGAGGTGTTCGGCGCCGCGACGGCGGCCCCGGCCTACAACACGATTACCGAGTCGATGGCGCAGACGGGCTCGTTCTGGTCGTTGGCCGATGGCACGACGCGAGGCAACTACTGGCAGATCGACTCCACGGGTTCAACGCTAGCCATCACGGCGCCTCCGCGGGACGGCGCCAACCGAGCGAGTCTATCCGCGGTGATCATTGAGGAGATTGTTCCCGAACCTGGCTCGCTCGCCCTTGCGGCGTGCGGGTCGCTGATCGCCGCGGCTAGCTTCCGTCGGCGAAACTAGAGCGGAGAGCCGAAAAAAGCATCCGGTTTATCATCACGGGAGTTGCGCATAGCCGCATCCACATAACCATTGCACAGTTCCCTGCGAAACTTCATAGTGCCCGAGTTTGAAACGCTGCACTGCAGCATCAACGCGATCGGAGAGTGAGTATATTCGTCATGAAGTGTCATTACTTAGGAAAACTCGCGCTTCTGCTTGGAATGTCGACAGTGGGCGCCTCGGCCGCGGCCCAGAGCATCTCGCTGAACTTCAGCGAGAACTCGGCCAATCAAGGGTTCACCCAGAGCGCGCCCATCGGTCCGCTGGCGACCAATAGCGCCAACTGGAACAATACCGCCGACGTGGGCAGTCCCGCTGCGGGCTCGATGAGCAACCTGAAGGACGAAACGGGCGCCACGACCGCCGCGTCGGTGACCTGGAACTCGACCAATACGTGGTTCAATAGCGACGGCACTGCGGACGATGAGCATCGCATGTCCGTCGGCTATCTCGACGACGGCGACGGCGCGAACAATGACGGCATCGGCGTCTCGGTCACGTTCTCGAACATTCCTTACGCCAATTATCGCGTGTATGGCCTGCTCGGCAGCGATCAAGGCAACCAGTACAACACAGTTGACTTCACGGTTAATGGCGTGGAAGTCTTCGGCGCCGCAACCACGGCGCCCGCCTACGGAAACATCAACACTTCCTTGGCGCAAGCCGGATCGCTCTGGTCGCTCGCCAACGGGACTACCCGCGGTAATTACTGGACGCTCGACGCCTCCGGGGCTTCGCTGACGATCACAGGTTTTGAGCGAAACGACGCCAATCGCGGATCGCTCGGCGCGGTCATCATTCGCGATTTAAGCACCCCGGTCTTCGATCAGACCTTGAAGGCGACCGTCGATCGAACGACTGGACAGGTTACTATTGCCAACAACACCGGCGTCACGGTCAACATGGCCGGGCTCGGACTGCTGTCAACGGATGGCGCTTGGACGCCGGCCAACTGGACCTCGATCACCAGCAACTACGACCAAGGGGGCAGTGTTTCAGCCGACCCCTGGTTAGAGTTCTCTCGCTCCGCCGCCGACTTGAGCGAAGGCACGCTCGGCACGGGCGCGCTGACGCAGGGGCAAAGCGTCAATATGGGCGCGATTTGGTCGAAGTATTACAAGGAAGGGACTGATCTGCGCTTCGAGTATTTGGACGCCGCGAGCGGCGAGACCATTGTCGGCCTCCTTGAGTTCACCGGCAATGGCGGTAATCCATTAGCCATTGGAGATTTCAACGGCGACGGCGCCATCAATGCCGCCGATTGGCCGACGGTGCGCGACAACTTCAATTCAAACCACGTCGGCCTCCTGCCCGCCCAAGCCTACAAGCTGGGAGATATGACGGGCGACGCTCTGACAAACCTCAGCGATCTCCTTCAGTTCAAGGCTGCGTTCGACGCCGTCAACGGCGCGGGCGCCTTCGCTGCCATGGCGGGAGCGGTACCCGAGCCGGGAGCGTTTGCCTTGATGGCGGTCGGCGCCGTGGCTCTGCTTCGCCGCCGCGGCTTGTCGAAGGTCGCGGCCAAGGCCGCCCCGCTCATCGCGGTGATCATGTTAGTCGGCATCACTTCGACCGCCTCGGCGCAATCCGGCATCGGCGTCAACTTCCGGGGCGGCCAGGATGATGACGCCGATCCTGCCACGAGCGGCGCCAACGTCACCGGTCCTGCTGGCGTCGTCTTCTCTCAGCCGAACTGGAACAACGTCGGCGGGAACAATCCGGACACCGACTGGGACGCCACCGTGGCCGGC
>DASVCM010000898.1:0-2725 GCA_036381635.1 Lacipirellula sp. | reverse complement strand
GGTGGGGCGGATCAACGGCAACATCGAGAGCGGACTCCAGACGGCTGGCAAGACGCTCGGCCGCCTCTTGGGCGGAATGACCTTCAATCCGCATTTCGGGGAAGCTTTGGTGGTGAACCTGGAGGGTGCCGGCGCCGCAGGCAACGCAGGCGCTGTCCGTCACGATGATCTGTTTTGGATCGACGTTCATAGTCCCTCCTTCATGCGGCGGTTGCGGCAATGCCGCCGCTGAAATGGAAGATCAAATCCCGTGCCGAAGAATGAAGCAGGGAAGATACTGCAATCGCTCTACGTCCAACCGTCACGGATCGCTTGCCAAGCGTTTACTCCTGTTGACACACTTTACGCCGCCGCTTGCTTCAACCGTCGAAGACCTTTTTCAACGTGTGGAGCGTTACCGCGCGGCCGGCGCGCGCCCAGGAGGTCATCAGCGGGATCTTCTTCGGGCATACGGCCTGGCAGTTGGCGGCTTTGCCGCAATGTTGGATGCCGCCGGGAGCGATCAGGGCTTCCAGGCGCTGGCGCGCCGTCATGCGGCCAATGGGATTGGAATTCATCAGCACGACCTGGCTATTGGCGTGGGCGCCAATGAAGTGCGCGTCGAACTCGGCCTGCTGGCGCGCCTCGAAGTCGGGCGCCGATTCACCCGGTTCGGGCGAGAGCTCGATCTTGCTGTATTGTGGGCACGCTTCCAGACAGCAGCCGCAGCTCATGCACTCGCTCAGGGGGTATGCCTGCTGCTGGTTCTGCGGCGACTGGCGGGGGCCCGGGCCGCGATCGATGTAGTCGTCGACCTCGATCCAGCAGCGGAGCTTCTCCAGCGCACGAAACAATCGCTCCCGCCGGACGACCAGGTCGCGCACGACGGGGAATTTGGACATCGGCTGCAGTTCGATCGTGCCGGGACGGTCGGCCAGCAGCCGATCGACCAGCGCTGAGCACGCCTGGCGGACGCGGCCGTTGATGAGCATCGTACACGAGCCGCACACTTCTTCGAGGCAGTTGGCGTCGTAAGCGACCGGAGCGACCTGCTTGTCGTCGGTCGTCACCGGGTGAGCGGCGATTCGTTGCAGGACGCTCGTGACGTTAAGCTCCGGTTCATAGGGGAGGCGAAACGTTTCCCAGTAGCCGGGCTCGGCAGGCGTCGCCTGCCGCAGGATGCGGACCTCGAACGAGTCGAGCATTGTATGGCCAGGATGCGTTTTCATGCGTGGATATTGGAGCTTGCAGGGCTGAATCGCAGATCGAGCAGCGCTCGCACTTTGACCTACTGCAAGGAAGATGCCAAGGGGCTCGCGTCGAGGTGGGATGGCATGACCAATGGCTGACGTCGCGCCGAATGGCGTAGCCGTGCTAGTCCTGACTCCTAACTCCTGGCTCCTGAACCTTGAACCCTGAGTTCTTTTTCCTGCCCCCGACCCCCGTCGCGCAAGGGTGTTGGCGGGAGGCAAGTCGCAGTACGATTGGGCGCTCCCGCGAGCGGAGGTCATGGCTCTCGGAAAACGTTCACGGCGAATGAGCACGGCGGCTACAGCAGCATGAAGCGATGTGCGTTTTTGACGATGGAGAATCCGGCCGGGTTCGTCATCGACGATCAGCTTGCGTACGAGCCGCTGCGGGAGCTGGGATGGGACGTGGAGGCGGTCCCCTGGACCAGCCGCGGGGCAGCCTGGTCGGCGTACGATGCGGTGGTCATTCGTTCGACGTGGGATTACACGGCGGCGCCGCAGGCGTTTCTCGCCGCGCTTGCCGAGATCGAACAGGCGGGGACGCCACTCTACAACGACCTTAGCCTGGTGCGGTGGAATCTCGATAAGCGCTATCTCCGCGACCTCGCCCAGCGAGGCGTCCCCATCGTGCCCACGCTGTGGCGCGAACAGTTGTGCGACGGCGAACTGTCGCGGCTGTTCGACGAGCTTGGCGCCGAGGAGATTGTCGTCAAGCCGGTCGTGGGCGCGGGCGCCAGCGGGGCCTTCCGCCTCGATCGCCGCTCGCTGACCGCCGAGCTGACGGCCGAGGTCGAGCGGTACTACGCTGATCGAGCCCTCATGGCTCAACCGTTTCTGCAGGCGATTGTCACGGAGGGGGAGTACTCGCTGTTCTATTTCAACGGCCGGTACAGCCACGCCATTCTCAAGACGCCGCGGCCGGGCGACTTTCGCGTGCAGGAGGAGTATGGGAGCGAGATCCGCCGCGTGACGGCGGATGCGAAACTGCGCGCCGCCGCCGACGGGGCTGTTGGCGCCCTCGGCAAGGCGGTGTTGTACGCCCGCGCCGACCTGGTGAGGAGCGGCAGCGGCGACGGGTTCTGGCTGATGGAGCTGGAACTGGTGGAGCCGTCGCTGTATTTGCGGATGGACGAGGAGGCCCCGCGACGATTCGCGGAGGCGATTGACGATCGCATGCGGGGATGAAGCGCGACGTGAGGAGAGTGGGGAATGACGACTTTCCGAATGACGAATGACGGAGGGGTCTCTCGCAGAGGCGCGGAGGCGCCGAGGAATCGCAGAGAAGAGGAGACGGGATGGGAACGCTGAACGGCGTTGATTCCGACTAGTGGTTGTGAGTCGAAGGATGGGCTGGCCGCCCTCGGCAAGGCGGTGTTGTACGCCCGCGCCGACCTGGTGAGGAGCGGCAGCGGCGACGGGTTCTGGGTGATGGAGCTGGAACTGGTGGAGCCGTCGCTGTATTTGCGGATGGACGAGGAGGCCCCGCGACGATTCGC
>DASVCM010000897.1:0-2918 GCA_036381635.1 Lacipirellula sp. | reverse complement strand
CTGCTTCGAGACGCACGCCTCCGGCGAAGGGCTGGCCAAGCGACTCGCCGCCGCACTTGCCTCGCGATCGAAATATATTGGCCCGCTCGCCGATAAGCCTAATCCGACCGCGCACGACCTCTTCGCCGCCTACGAGACTGGCGATGAAATCGCCCGCGAAGTTCTCGCCGAAGCGATCGAATTCTGGGGCATGGCCGCCGCCAATCTGGTTAGCCTGTTCAATCCCCAAAAGATCATCTTGGGCGGCGGCGTCTTCGGACCCGCGACGCAATTCATCGACACCATCTACGAGGAAGCCCGCCGCTGGGCCCAACCTATCGCCATCCAGCGCGTCAGCTTCGAACCCGCCCAACTCGGCCCAGACGCCGGCCTCTACGGAGCGGGGTTTCTCGCGCTCGAGTCCCAACATCAACTTTATCCTGATCGCCGCGAAGGATCTAAGGCCACGCCAGATTCTTCGCTCCGCGCAGAATGACACCTTTCAACTCACCTACTCACCACTCACGTACTCACTCTTCTCCATGCCTCGCAATCACCTGGTCTTCGCCGCGGCCTGCATGGGCATGCTCCTGTTCGGCATCGTCTTCCTCTCCCTCGGCGCCGCTAACAACATGCTTGCCGCGCGCTTCAAGCTCGACGACAACGCCATCGGCACGCTCACCGCTCTCTTGCCGCTGGGCATTCTCATCGGCTCCCTCGTCTTCGGCCCGGTGGTCGACCGCTTCGGCTACCGTTGGCCGCTCGTCGCCGCGTCGCTCATCGTGGGCACAGGGCTCGAAGGCTTGGCCTTCGGCGATACCGAGCGGCTCGTCCAGTTTTCGATCTTCCTCGTCGGCTTCGGCGGCGGCGTCCTCAATGGCGCCACCAACGCGCTGGCCGCCGACGTCAGCGAAGGCGACCGCGGCGCCAAGCTCAGCCTGCTGGGCGTCTTCTTCGGCATCGGCGCACTCACGATGCCCAGCACGCTCGCCGCCCTCTCGCAGCACTTGGCCACGAGCCACATCATCGCCGGCGTCGGCGCCCTGGTGCTTATCCCTGCGGCGTACTCGCTTGTCATCCCGTTTCCGCCGCCAAAGCAGCGGGCAGAAAAGTTCTCGCTCACCGCCGGCCTTGCACTGCTGCGCGATCCGATCTTCCTCATCGCCGGACTGGCGCTCGCCATCCAAAGCGGCATGGAGGGGATGTCGAACGACTGGATGACCCGCTATTTTAGTCACGTCGCCCTCGCCGGCCGGTCCGGCGTCGAGTGGATGACGCAGCTTGGCCTGGTCGCCGTCGCCGGCGCCATGATGGTCACTCGCCTGGTGCTCGCCGCCATGCTCACCCGCCTCGGCTCGCGCCGCGTACTGCTCGCCAGCGTCGCCGTCACCGCGCTGGGCGCCGTCACGCTCCAGGCCAGCGGCGCCTATCTCGCCTCCCTCGCCGGCGCGGTGATGATCGGCTGCGGCCTGGCCGCCGCGTTCCCCGTCGTCCTCGGCTACATCGGCGACCTGTACCCCCAGCAATCCGGAACCGCCTTCAGCACGATCTTCGTCCTGGCGCTCACCGGCAACATGATCATCAACAAAACCTTCGGCTACGTCGCGCAGCAATTCGGCGTCGCGAATTACGCTCGCATGATGCTCGCCTGCCTCGCCTGCTCGGCCGTGCTATTGCTACTAATTTTCCGCCGACTCGACAGGCGCCATCAACCATAGTCATGCACTTGAATCCTTGTGCGAGGGGTCTCCGACCCCGATTTTGCGATGCGAACCGCAACCGTTAGTAAATGCGGCGCGTGATCGGCGTCGGAGACGCCTCCCACAGATCGGTTTAACTGCAAAGCCCATTACCCATCCGCTTAAGGAACTACCCCGCACAATGAACGTCCTCGCCAACCAGTGGCTCGACAACACCCGCGCCGTCATGGATCACATCCAGCAGTCCCAGCAGGAAAACATCCGCCGCGCCGCCGAGGCGATGGCCGACTCGATCGAGGCCGGCCGCTGGGTCCACACCTTCGGCTGCGGCCACGCGACGATCCCCGTCGAGGAAATGTACCCCCGCATCGGCGGCTTCGTCGGCTTCCACCCGATGGTCGAGCTGCCGCTCACCTTCTTCACCCGCATTACCGGCGAGATGGGCGTCCACCAGTTCCTCTATCTCGAACGGGCCGAGGGCTACGGCGTCGAGATCATGAAGGGCTATAACTTCGATTCGCGAGACACGATGTGGATCTTCTCCCACACCGGCATCAACAACGTGAACATCGACGTCGCCCTCGAAGCGAAGAAGCGCGGCATGAAGGTAATTGCCTACGGCTCGGCCGCCGCCGCGAAAGGGAAGAAGACCCGCCACTCCTGCGGCAAGACGATCTTCGACGTCGCCGACATCGTCGTCGATTCCTGCGCCCCGGTGCAAGACGCCTCGGTGCCGCTCAAAAACCATCAAGACAACGTCGGCCCGGTCTCCACGATGGCCTTCGTCACGTGTGTCTGGATGACCGTCTGCACCGTCGCAGAGATCCTCGCCAACCGCGGCGTGAAGTTGTTCATTCACCCCTCGCACAACGTCCCCGGCGACACCACCGCCCACGACCGCCTCGACGCCGCCTTGGCCGAATACAAACGCCGCGTCGCCGGCGTGTAGCAACATCCCCCTCCCTGGAAGGGAGGGGTTAGAGGAGGGTTTGCGGCGCTTAAGCGCTACGCCGCTGTCCTCGGATAGCCCAACCGCGACCGGCGCCTTCCCGGGTCGGCAAGGGGGTCGGCTTTACTTGGAACTCACCGGTTTCCCTCTCGGCATTTCCAGCCCCCATGCGCGTTTTGTTGCAAAATAAACCGCAATTGATATGCTCAGTCGCTGGATCGGAGATGGGCGAACTTCGAATTTGCCGACACTGAACATCAAACGTTGGGAGTACGCTAATGACTCGTCCT
>DASVCM010000896.1:0-3522 GCA_036381635.1 Lacipirellula sp. | reverse complement strand
ATTCAGCGGCGCACGTATCCGGATTATGAGCACATTGCGGTCATAATTGCCGAGAGCATCACCACGCGATTTCTCAATGTCATGGCATTACTCGCGGGAAGCGTTCCGCTCATCGCTATTCAGCTAGACGCGTTGGCGGTTGGAGACCAACTCTTATTGCACTTTACGCACATTCTCGATCAGAAGAGACTGCGTCGCGATGACACCGACAATGAAGGGGGAGGAGGCGGTCAAGTTGATCGCGCTTTCTGGGAAAAGAAGGCCGGCGTGACTCTAATGGGCATCTGCGACGAGGTTATTAAGCTCATCAATGCCACTGCGACCCCTAGGCAAGAAGCCAGCTTTCTTCGACAGTACATCGGCCTTCAATCGCAAGGCCTGGTTGACAACTTCATTTTCATGTCGCCGAAGCCTTCCAAGAACTTTGTTCACATCAACTTCCGGAACGCTAGCGCCGTTGCATGGGTTGATAAAGTTGAACAAGCAGGCGTTCCGGTAAGAAGCCGACAGGAGGACCGCCTTCGCGTCACCGTTACTCCAGAGGAATTCTCAACCCATCGCGACCTAATAGCAGCCCTAATCGCCGATACGGTCGTGCAGCAGAGTAAGCTCGACTAATCGAGCCATCAACCGAACAAAGAGCCGGCCCCTCCATGGACCGGCTATCCCAATTGTTTCCATAGATCGCGCAGAGGCGGCTACTTCGGCTTCGCCCGTTTGTTGGCCGGCGTGCCGCCGACGGCGCCGCCGCCGCGGCCGGAGCGCGGCTCATTGGGGGCGTCATTGCGGGCGTCGTCTGCGTCGTACTCGCCGCTGCCCATCGCTTCTTCGAGCTCGCCCAGCACCGGGTCGCCGCGGCCGACGTTGGTGCCGGCCAGGCCGCCGAGGCCCGTGCCTCCGCCAGGCTCGCCGACGGCGTGCACATCGCTCTCGCGCCTGCGCGGCGCATCGACGACACGGTCGCGAAACGGCGTGTCCTCCTGCTGGAAGTCCAGCTCGCCCATCTCGCCTTCGGGCGCCAAGGTGTCGTCCGCCGTCATCGGCCGGCCGTCGTTGTAGTTCACCGCCTGACCTGACTGCGCCTTATCCGCACACTTAATGCAGTACCGCGTGTACGGCAGCGCCTCCAGCCGCGTTTCAGCGATCGGTTTGCCGCACGACTCGCAGCGGCCATATTCGCCGTCGTCGATCCGCTTCAGCGCGGCCCGCACCTCGTTAGTCAGGTACTCTTCGTTCTCCAGGAGCGTGGCGTTGAGGTCGTGAAGATACTCCTCGGTGCCCGTATCCCCGAGGTGGAACGGGGCGTTGGAAAGTTCGTTACCCCCCTGCCCGCCAGCCGGCGCCAGGGTTTGATCGGTCATCGCCGTCACCTCCGGCCGCAAACGGCTCAGCAAAGCCTCCAATCGGCGGCGGTGGGCGTTAAGTTTTCCATTTTTCATGGCAGATGCCTCCTCGCATGGGCGTAAAAAACGCGCCCCCGGAGGGTGCAAACCCTGTGCCTAGGAGGGTTCCGGGTTTAGGGTTCAGGTCAGCGAAGCTGTCATTCTGAGCGCAGCGACGAATCTGGCGGCGCGCTAGATCCTTCGCTGCGCTCAGGATGACGCCAATGCAACCTGATGCCTGACTCTTGAACCCTGAGTGTCGCGATCGGCTGCGCTCCGCTTCGGCAGACCTCCGCGTCGCGGCTAACTCATTGGCCGCCCTGCCTTTCTTGCCCCCTGCCCTCTTACTCCTGAACCCTGAACCCCGAACCCTTATACTGGCCCCATGACCTTCCAAACGCCGCGCTATCTCGTTCCTTTCCACCCGAAGCACGTTTCGCATCACTTCGTCGACGTGCTGGTGATCGGCGGCGGCATCGCCGGGCTGCGGGCCACCATGTCGATCGACTCGCGGCTGCAAGCGCTCGTCATCACCAAGGACCGGCTGCAGGAGTCCAACAGCAGCTACGCACAAGGCGGCATCGCCAGCGTGATCAGCGCCGACGACCGTTTTGAAGACCACGTCCAGGACACGCTCATCGCTGGCGCAGGGCTGTGCGATCCCGAAGTCGTCGAAATGGTCGTCCGCGAGGCGCCGGGTCATATCCGTCAGCTTATCGAATGGGGCACCTCGTTCGATCAGGACGAAGGGGAGTTGCTGCTCGGCCGCGAGGGGGGGCACAGCCATAACCGCATCGTGCATGCGCTGGGCGACGCCACGGGCCAAGAGATCATGCGGGCGATGATCGCCCGCGCGCGTGACGTGCTCAAAGCGCACATCTGGCAGAACACGTTTACGATCGACCTGCTCACCGTCGACGACGCCTGCTGCGGCGCACTGGTGTGGAACGAGCGCCACGGCAAGACGCTCGTCTGGGCGAAGCAAACCATTCTCGCCACCGGCGGCGCGGGCCAGATCTTTCGCGAGACGACCAACCCGCCAGTCGCTACCGGCGACGGCCATGCCGCCGCCTACCGCGCCGGCGCCGAGTTGGCCGACATGGAGTTCATGCAGTTCCACCCCACGGTGCTGTACATCGCCGGCAGCAGCCGCAGCCTGATCACCGAAGCGGTCCGCGGCGAGGGCGGCGTCTTGGTCGATGTGCAGGGCCGCCGCTTCATGCCCGAGTACGACCCGCGGGCCGAGCTGGCGCCGCGCGACGTCGTCAGCCAGGCCATCGCCACGCAGATGGAAAAGACCAAGCACTCCTGCGTCTATCTCGATCTCAGCCACCTCGACGCCGCGGCGGTCCGCCGCCGCTTCCCAAGCATCGCCCAGCGCTGTCGCGAGTTCGGCCTCGACATCGCCACGGACCGCATCCCCGTGCGCCCCGGCGCCCACTACATGATTGGCGGCGTGAAGGTCGACCTCCACGGCCGCACGTCGCTCAAAGGATTGCTCGCCGCGGGCGAAGTGACCAGCAGCGGCCTGCATGGCGCGAATCGCCTGGCGTCAAACAGCTTGCTTGAGGGCCTCGTCTTCGGCGCCCGCGCCGGCGAAGTCGCGTCCGCCGCGGCGATGGATATGCCCGACCGCTTTACGGCCCCGCCGCTATCGAACCCGCCGTCGCCGCCAACGACGGAGCAACTCGACCTGCAGGACGTCCGTAACTCGCTGAAAAGCCTCGTGTGGCGCGCCGCCGGCGTCCGCCGCACCGCGGAGGGCCTTGAAGACGCCGCCCGCACGATCGACCAGTGGCAGCGCTACGCGCTGGCCCAGCAGTTCGCGCATCCCGAAGGCTGGGAGCTGCAGAACATGCTGACCGTCGCCCGCGTGCTGATCGCCGCCGCGCTGCGCCGCGAAGAATCCCGCGGCGTGCACCTGCGGAGCGATTTTCCTGAGCAGGATGACAAGCACTGGAAGGTTAGATGCAGCGATATCCGTGGGCGTGCGGCGGTTTGCGTCCCTTAAGCGTTCATAAATCTTGGGTTTCCGCGTATTCCGGGACGAACTTGCCCAAAAGACGTCGCGTAGCCCTTGGTATAGACACGAGAAATCAGCCGGGTTAGGCTTTTTTACCTACCCCGTGGCGAACTTGGG
>DASVCM010000895.1:0-2098 GCA_036381635.1 Lacipirellula sp. | reverse complement strand
CGAGGGCGGCAGGCCGGTGATGTCGAGCGCCGCGCGGCGGGCCAGCGTGTTGCGATCGGCTTCGGCGGCGGGCGTAAGGCCGGCGGCTTCGAGGCGGGCGAGGATGAAGCGGTCGATCGGATTGCGGACCCACGACGCTTGCTTTACAGCGGGCAGCTCCGGCCGCTGGGGCGGAATGAACGACCAGTGGGGCTCGTACTCCGCGCCCTCTTGAATCCAACGAACAAGCGTCTGCTTCTGCTCGTTGGTGAGGTGCTTCTTCGTCTCCGGCGGGGGCATCCGCTCGTAGTCCTCTTCGGAGAGGATGCGGCGGATCATTTCGCTCGAGTCCGGATCGCCCGGCATGATCGCGGCCATCTCGATGGCCGCGTCGCGCTGGTCGAGCCGTAGGTCGGCCTTGCGGCTGGCGCTGTCGGGGCCGTGGCAGGCGATGCAGGCGTCCATGAGGATCGGACGCACGTCGCGGTTGTACTGGATCTTGCCCGCGGGCGCGGCCGGCTTTGCGGCAGGCTGATCCGCGGCCGACGGTTCGACGCGGGCCGCGTGGACGACGGCGGCCGCTAGCAGCAGGGCGCCGAGGACGGCAGACGTGCGGAGCAGGGCGGGGCGGGGCGCTTCCATGGCTGAAGCCGCGTGGTGCGGGCGAGGAGGGGTGGAGAATCAGCGTCTCCTATTATAAGGGCATGGAGGCAGCCATTTTAGCGGTCAAAAGCGCCTGACTTTTTCTGGTTTTGCCGCGGTTTTCTTACGTATTTCGCGAATCGGCGTCTGTCAGCGGCTTTTTGTCGCCAATCGCTATTTTTGGCGACATAATGCCAATTCTCTCCGTAAGCCCTTGGCCGGCAGGGATTTACATTCGTCGCGGGCGGCGAGCGCTGGGATGAAAAGTGGGCACTCGGCGTTCTCAGGCGGCGCAGGCAAGGCGCGCACAAGGGACGCTGTCGCCAGCCCTTGCAGGCGGCGCCAGGTCGGCAGGATCGAGTTATCAAAGAACGGAATGAACTGTTGAGATGTTGATTGAGGCTATCAGAACCGGTGGCCATTTTCGACAAGAACTTTCCGGAAAATGACGGCGGTCCGACACGCCTACCGAAAGCCGGCAGAATCGGCGTGCTCATTGGTGCATGCGAGTTTCGGAGAAAAAGCGCCCACGGTTAGGCGGCGAGGAAGCGGCCGTTTTCCAGTTCGCGCGCCCGGCCCAGCGAGACGAGCGTGTCGAGAAGCTCTTCGACGCGGCCTTTGTTTTTCTTGGAGTTGCGAAAGCGGGCGGCGACGTCGTCGACCGACGCCGGGGCGGTGAACGCGGCTCGTGTAGCGGTTAGTAATTGACGGGTTGCCGCTGCACAGGGAATCCCCGCATCGCCTGCGCGCCGCATCGACTGGTTGCGTCCGATTCGTTAATATCGGGCAGCATCACTCCTCGCGCCCATAGAGCCAACGGACGAATGGCAAGGAAGAAGCCCGCTCGAACACCGCGCGCCGCTAAGCAAGTTGTCTATATCCGAGACGAATCGCCCGTCGCTCAACGTCAGCCAAAAACTGACCTTCTGATCCTTGCGCGACTATTGAAGGAAGAGGGGACTAAGCAGTTCCAGAACGAGGAGCATCTCGCCGCCGCCCATGCGATCCTTACTAAATGGGCCGACATGGAATCATCTGGCCGGCTAGCGGAATTCCATGAGACGCAGCTTCAAGGATTGTTCCTCGCCGATGTCTTCGGCGCCGCTCTTGGCTACACCCCCGCCGTCGAAGGAACCGAGGTCTTCTACCAGGTCCAGCATCATGCGATCGCTGGGCAGGAACCTGACGCCGTGCTCGGCAAATTCCGCCAGGGCGAAGAGCGCGATCCGCTCGCGGTCGTCGAGCTGAAAGGCCCCGCCGTCCACCTCGATCGCGATCGCTCCTCGGGCCGCACCGCCGTCGATCAGTGCTGGGACTACCTCGTCAACACGCGCCCCACCTGCCGCTGGGGCATCGTCTCAAACATCGTCAGCTTCCGACTTTACGAGCGCGACTCGACCAAGCGGGCCTACGAGCACTTCACGCTCCAGGAGCTGCGCGACATTGCCGCGTTTCGCCGCTTCTATGCCCTCTTCCA
>DASVCM010000894.1:0-6528 GCA_036381635.1 Lacipirellula sp. | reverse complement strand
GCGCCATTCGTAGGTCCGTCCCCTCCCTGCAAGGGAGGGGGGCCTAATCTGCGATCGCCGCCCGCTGCAGCTCGGCGAGCTGCGCGATGCCCTTACGCCCCAAGTCCAGCATGGCTGCCAGGTCGTCGGCGCTGAACGTCGCTTCCTCGCCGGTCCCCTGCAGCTCGACGAACCGCCCGGCGCCCGTCATGACGATGTTCATGTCCACTTCCGCCGCCACGTCGAGTTGATAATCAAGATCGAGAACCGGCCGGCCGTCGCAGATTCCGACGCTCACGGCGGCCACGCTGTCGGCCAGCGGCAACTTTGCACCGCCGTCATACGGGGGCGTCGCGCGCAGCGCCTGCACCAGCGCCACGTAGCCGCCGGTGATCGCCGCGGTCCGCGTCCCGCCGTCCGCCTCGAGCACGTCGCAGTCGATCGTCACGCTTCGCTCGCCCAACGATTCCAGGTCAATGATCGCCCGCAGGCTGCGGCCGATAAGCCGCTGGATCTCGGTCGTCCGGCCGTCGACTTTCGCTCGCTCGCGCTGCTTCCGGGGCGCCGTGCTGCCGGGAAGCATGTTGTACTCGGCCGTCACCCAGCCTTTGCCGCGCCCTTCCAGCCACGGCGGCACGCTCAACTCAACGCTCGCCGTGCAGAGCACCGTCGTCCGACCAGCGCGGATAATCACCCGCCCCGGCGCCGCTCCAAACGGCGCCCGTTCAATAGACCAACGGCGTAAAGCATCAGCGGGACGATCAGAGTCAGTCATTGAGCACTCACCCATTGGAATGACGAATTCCCGAATGACGAATGACAAATGAAAGAAGCGCCGCAGAATTCATTCGTCATTCATCATTCGTCATTTAACCTTGCGTCCCCAACAACCATGCCAGAATCCCCTTCTGCACATGCATCCGGTTGGCCGCCTGCTCGACCACGATACTGTACGGCGCATCCATCACCTCGTCGGTCACTTCCTCGCCCCGCTTGGCGGGTAGGCAGTGCATGAACTTAGCGTCGCGCCTCGCCGCCGCCATCATCTTCCCGGTCACCTGGTAGTCGGCGAAGTCGCGCCGGCGCTTTTCCTGCTCGGCCTCTTGGCCCATGCTGGCCCATACGTCGGTATACACGACCGCCGCATTGTTAACCGCCTGACGCGGATCGCGGGTCGCGGTAAACTTCGACCCCGGCGCCTTCTTCCGAAGCTTCTCCACGAACGCCGGTTCGAAGTCGTACCCCTCTGGTGAGGCGATCGCGAACTCTACCCCCAGCAGGGCACAGCCCATCGCCAGGCTGCACGCCACGTTGTTCGCGTCGCCGACCCAGGCCAGCTTCGTTCCCGACAGCCGCCCGAACTGCTCTCGTAGCGTGAACAAATCGGCCAGCGCCTGGCAGGGATGCGACTGGTCGGTAAGCCCGTTGATCACCGAGCAAGCCGAGTGCTCTGCAACGTCGACGACCGTCTGGTGCGACTTCGTCCGCAGCACAATCACGTCGACCATCTCGCTCAGCACCCGCGTGAAGTCGGCCAGGCTCTCGCGCTTGCCGAAACCCGCGTCGTCGCCCAGCATCATGCTCGCCCCGCCGAGGTGCGTCATCGCGGCCTGAAAGCTCACCCGGGTGCGCAGCGACTGCTTCTCGAACACCAGCGCCATCACCCGACCCGGCAACAGCGCCTCGCGCACCCCGCGGCCAAATTTCTCCTTCAAATCCTCGCTAATCGCGAAGATGCTCAGAATCTCGTCCCGCGTCAGATCAGAAACATTAAGCAGATGTCGCATAAGAACTATTTAACCACGAAACACGCGAAACTCACGAAAGGGAACAGGTCCGCGCATTACGGGAGGCATGCAAAGCCATTCGAGTGCGACCAGGAGTACGAGTAGGACTAGGATCCGAATTCAGAATCCTAATCCTAATCCGAATACTAATCGCGTCTTATCTGAGAATATCTGCGACATCTGTGGATCAATTCCCTTTCGTGTGTTTCGTGTGTTCCGTGGTTCCTTTCTTCCTCACGTTGGAGAAAACTGGCGGATCGCCGCTGCTAAGATCTCACACCCCTCGCGCACTTCGTCCTCGCTCATCGTCATCGCCGGTAAGAGCCGAATCACGTTTCCTTGCGTGACGTTAATCAGCAGCCGCTCGGCCATGCATCGTTCGACCAGCGGCGTCGCATCCACGACCAACTCGATGCCGATCATCAGGCCGATCTGCCGGAACTCCTTCACCTGCGGAAGCTCCGACGCAAGCGGTTGCAACAATTCGCGAAACAAGGCGCCCAGCCGCTCGGCATTCTTCAGCAGCCCTTCCCTATCGATGGTCTCGATCGTCGCGATGCCCGCCGCCGCCGCGATCGGGTTGCCGCCAAACGTGGCCGCGTGCATTCCCGGCCGCAGGCTCGACGCGACCTCGCGCTTCGCGAGCATCGCCGCGCCGGCGATGCCGCCGCACAGGCTCTTGGCCAGCGTCATCACATCCGGCTCGACGCCAAAGTTCTGGTAGGCGAACCACTTCCCGGTCCGTCCGCACCCGGCTTGGACTTCGTCGAAGATCAGCAGAATGCCATGCTCGTCGGCAATCTTTCGCAGCCCCGCGAGGAACTCGGACGGCGGGATCCGGATTCCGCCTTCCCCTTGAATGGGCTCGACCATGATCGCGGCGGTTTCGCCGTCGACTTTCGCGCGAACCGCATCGAGGTCCCCAAAGGGCGCGTAAACAAACCCCGGAGCAAGCGGCCCGATGCCGTCATGATACTTGGGCTGCGCCGTCGCGCTGACCGCCGCGTAGGTGCGCCCATGAAAGCCCCCTTCGAACGTAATGATCTTGTACCGCTCGCGCGGCGTGTGGAGCCGCGCGAGCTTGATCGCCGCCTCATTCGCCTCGGCGCCCGAGTTACAAAAGAAGGCCTGCCCGCCAAAGCTCCGCTCGCTCAGCAGCTTCGCCCAGCGACCTTGCGCCTCCATGTGCCACGTGTTCGGCACATGAATCAGCGTCGCCGCCTGCTCCTGCACCGCCTTCACCACCGCCGGCGGACAGTGCCCCAACAGGTTGCAGCCCCAACCCGGGAAAAAATCGAGATACCGATTCCCCTGATCGTCCCAGACCCACGATCCCTCGCCGCGAGCGAGCGCCACCGGGAACCGCTTATAGTTTGGAACGACATACCGCTCAAACAGATCCGCCGTCTCCGGCGACATCTTCGCGGCGCTCGCCCTGGCTACAGCATCACTGCTCATAAACCAAATCCCAATTCTTTTGACCCACGCAAAGGCGCGAAGAAGACAAGAATTCTGGATATCTAATGAATGCTCGGCCGGGACTGCCTGAACAGCACTGGCTCGCAACATTCCAGCCTATTTATGTTCTCTGTATCGTATTTCTTTGCGCCTTTGCGCCTTTGCGTGAGTCATTCTTAAAGCCACAAGACCAAGCCGAGCTCATGCAGGTTCAGCCACCAGTTCCGTCCCCACGCCCCGATTCGTATAGATTTCCAACAACAGCGAGTGCTTCAGCCGACCATCGATGATGTGGATCTTCCGCACGCCCTTGGACAGCGTCTCCAGGCACGCCTCGACCTTCGGGATCATCCCTGACTCGATGCTCCCGTCGGCAATCAGTCGCCGGGCTTCGTCCGCCGTGAGCGAATGAATCAGCGACGCCGGGTCGTTTTTGTCCTTCCGCACGCCGTTCACGTCGCTTAGAAACACCAGCTTCTCGGCTCCCACGGCCTGGGCCACCGCTGTGGCCGCCGTGTCGGCGTTCACATTCAGCCGCTCGCCGGACTCGGTCTCGCACATCGATGGGATCACCGGGACCTGCCCCGCGTAGCACAGGTTGTCGAGCGCCTCGCGGTCCACTCGTGTCACGTGCCCGACGTAGCCCAAGTCGATCGGCTCGCCGTCGCCGTTCGGCAGCCGCAGGCGCTCGCCCAGCAGCACGTTGTTGTTCGTCTCGCCGACAAAATTCAGCGGCATCGCCCGCCCGCCAAATGCTTCGATCCGCGCCGCGACCTGCTCGTTGATCTCCCCGGCCAGCACCCGCTCGACGATTTCAAGCGTCGCCTCGTCGGTATATCGCCGCCCCTGGATGAACCGCGGCTCGAGATTCGCCTCGGCCATTGCTCGGCTGATCGCCGCCCCGCCGCCATGCACGACAATCGGCCGCATGCCGACCGTCTCCATGAACACGATGTCCACCAGCAACTGATCGAGCGCCTCGGGATCCTCCATCACGCTGCCGCCGAGCTTGATGACCGTAATCTTGTCCCGAAACTGGCGAATCCACTCCATCGCCTCGATCAGAACGTCGGCCTTCTCAATCGCATCTTGTTGTACGAAGTCGGTCACGCGAGCCACTCAGAGAGTCAGCGGTTAGATTTGGCGAATCCCACATCATAAAATCCCCGCCCCCGTCACGAAAGCGCACATATAGCCGAGCCATCCTGGCTCGGCGCGCTTTCCGCCTGGACCCTATCACCCCGAGGTCCGCTGAGGGGTCCGCTCCGTGTACCACCACTAGTTACGCCCACTTAGCCCGGCCACTCGCGGCGGGCTCGCGGGCCAAGCCCCGCGGCTAAATGGCCTCAATCCTCGCAGTTTCGAATCCCCTACCAGCCCTCCGCCGTGTCTGCCAAGATAGCGATCGCCCCCCGTCCCAGGAACGCTCGACATGCCCGCCCACGCCCTCGCCATCGTCCTCGCCGCCGGCAAAGGCACCCGCATGAAGTCCGAGCTCCCCAAGGTGCTCGTCCCCGTGGCAGGCCGGCCGATGCTCCGCTATGTCATCGACGCCCTTCGCGCGGCCGGCGTCGAGCGGATCGTCGTGGTCGTCGGCTATCGCGCCGAACTCGTCCGTAGCGAGCTTGCGGACGAACCTGCCATCGAATTCGCCGACCAGACCGAGCAGCTCGGCACCGGCCACGCCGTGATGGTGTGCCGCCCACAGCTTGCCGAACACCGTGGCCCCGTGGTCGTCGTCGCCGGCGACTCGCCGATGCTGCAGGCCGACTCGGTCGCCGCACTTCTCGAAGAATCCCGCCGCACCGGGGCTGCCTGCCTCCTCGGCACGGTCACTCGCGACGACCCCGCTGGCTATGGCCGCATCGTTCGCAATTCCGACGGCCGCTTCATCGGCATCGTCGAAGAAAAAGACGCCACGCCCGAGCAGCGTGCCATCCGCGAGATCAACGTCAGCACCTACGTGTTCGATGCTCAGGAATTGTTGGCCGCCCTCGACCGGTTACGCGCCGACAACTCGCAACGCGAGTATTACATTACAGACTGCCCCGCCATCCTGCTCGCGGCCGGGAAAAAGGTGGAAGCGCTGCCGATTCTAAAGCCTTGCGAAGCCCTGAGCATTAACAACCTCGAAGAACTCGCCCACGTGGAGATCGTCATGAAGGACCATAGGACAACAGGACCATAGGACAATGGGACCAATGCAAGCGCCGATTCTCGGTGTTCTCGTCTGCGGTCCTATCGTCCCATGGTCCAATTGTCCTATGGTCCTATGCATGCCGGATAATTCCGCTTATTGACAGTGAGTCCGCCCTCGCACCGCTCCCCCCATGACCGACCTAAAAATCTTCAGCGGCAAAGCCAACCGCCCGCTCACGACGCAGATCTGCGAGTACCTCGGCGTGCCGCTGGGAGACATCGCGCTGGGCAACTTTCCCGACGGCGAAACCTCCTGCAAGATCAACGAGGACGTCCGCGGCCGCGACGTGTATCTCGTCCAGCCCACCTGCCCGCCGGTCAACGACAATCTGTTCCAGTTGCTCGTGATGATCGACAGTTGCAAGCGGGCCAGCGCTGAGCGAATCACGGCGGTGATGCCTTACTTCGGCTATGCCCGACAGGACCGTAAGGACGAAGGCCGCGTCCCCATCACCGCCAAACTCGTGGCGAACCTCATCACCCGCGCCGGCGCCGACCGCGTGCTGACGATGGACCTGCACGCCGCGCAAATTCAGGGCTTCTTCGATGTGCCGGTCGATCACCTCTACGCCTCGCCGGTTCTCAACGAACACTTCCTCAGCCTCAAGATTCCGACCGAGGAGTTGGTCATCGTTAGCCCGGACGAGGGGAGCATCAAGCGCGCCCTTGGCCACGCCAAGCGCATCGGCGGATCGGTCGCGATCATCGACAAGCGCCGCATGAGCGCCGAGAAGACCGTCCAGGCCAACATCCTCGGCGGACCCGTCGAGGGGAAAACGGCGTTGATGTTCGACGACCTGATCAGCACGGCCGGCTCGATCCGCGGCGCCGCTCGCGTGCTGCATGAGATGGGCGTTAAGGAAATTCACGTCGGCGTCACGCATGCCGTCCTCTGCGGCAACGCGATGAACAACCTCCGCGAGGCCAATCTCGCCAGCCTGGTCTGCACCAACTCAATCCCCCAGCGGGCGGACCAGATGCCCCCCAATACGCGGGTCCTCAGCGTCGCCCCTCTTCTGGGTGAAGCCATCAAACGCATCCACCGCAACGAATCCGTCAGCGGGCTCTTCAAGTAGCCCTATATAGCCCGGCCATCCTGGCCGGG
>DASVCM010000893.1:0-8780 GCA_036381635.1 Lacipirellula sp. | reverse complement strand
CGAGACCGGCACGTCGCTGAAGGTGCAAAGCTGCACCGCCGCGGAACTTAGCGGCTCGAGGCCCTGCGGGGCGCCCAGGCAGGCGGCCACAGTCGGCCGGGCCGCGGCGAGGTCCCGAAGCCAATCCCGTAGTCGCGACGGCAGACCGAACCGGTGCCACGCGGCCGGCTTGACGACGAACGCGGCGAGGAATTGCTCCGCGGTCATAGCCGCAAGGCGAAGTTCTTCGAGTTGCGCCTCCGGCGGGTCGGCGCCGAGCTCGACGTAGTGGAGATGTGAAAACCGCTGGCTGAGCATCTTCCCCAGCGGCGGCGGCTCGGCGTTCGATGGCAAGGGAAACGGATTCACCAAGACCGCACAGGTGGAACGCTCAGGACGAAACGGCAAAAGGCCGCCGTCGTTTTTGGATTGGATGACCGCGCGGCGGGCAATGTCGAGCGCCAGGGCATCGGTCTCGCGGCGATTCTGGGCTTCGTCGAACGGCGGAAGCTTGCCCGCCGATACGGGTCCCCCGGCAGAGGCGAGGGCTTTTAAGCGAGTCACGCGGACAAGCGCTTCATCGACGCGGGCTTCGCTAAGCTGGCCATTGGCAACGGCGGCCATAAGGGCGTCGAGCGTACTGACAGGTTCCGCCACATCGAGCAGGATATCGACGCCGGCGTTGAGCGCTATGAGCGCCAGTTCGCCCTCGCTGGCACAGCCAACTTTTACGCCTTCCATCAGCAGACTATCGGAAACGACGGCGCCTTCGAAGTTCATTCTGCCTCGCAACAGCGCGGTGAGAATGGGGCGCGACAGGGTCGCGGCGGCGCCCGTCGGATCGAGCGACGGATAACGGACATGCGCCGTCATCACCAGCGGCGCGCCGGCGGCGATGGCCGCCTCGAACGGCGGCAACTCGCGGCGGCGGATTTCATCGCGCGTGGCCTCGACGGTCGGCAGCGCGTGATGCGAATCCTCGTGCGTGTTGCCGTGGCCGGGAAAGTGCTTGGCCGTTGCGAGCAGGCCGCCGGCCGTGCAGCCGCGGACGAAGGCCGCGGCGAGTTCCGCCGCTCGTTCTGAATCACTCGAGAACGCGCGCGTCGAGATGATCGGATTCCGCGGATCGGAGTTGACGTCGGCTACCGGACCAAACGTGATGTGAACGCCGGCCGCCCGGCTCGCTCGCCCCGTTAATTCCGCGAACCTGAACACCGCGTCCGAAGCTCCGGCCCCGAGTGCATCGAACGCCATCGCGTGCGGGAACAGCGGATAGCCGCGCAACTGCTGTCCTACGCCGCGCTCCAAGTCGGCTGAGACGAGCAGCGGGCGCCGGCTGCGCTCCTGCAGGCGGGCGAGCGTCTGCGGCGTGCTCGCATACGTGCCGTTGAAGAGAATCAGCCCGCCGACGGGGCAGGCGTCGAGCAGCTTCGCGACTCGCTCTTCGTCTTCCTCGACCGTTCGCACCGGCGGGAGATTCGAGCCGATGCGGACGAACATCAGTTGTGCGAGCTTGTCGCGAAGAGGAAAGCCAGCGCCTGCGACCTGTTTTCCCGTCGCCGTCATGCCGCCTCCTCCGGCGACTTCTTGCCGAAATCAGCGTCCAGGGGAATGAACGCCACCGTCGTAAAGCTGATCAGCGTGCAGAACATCACCCACATGAAGAAATGCTCGTAGCCGATGAGCTGCTGCAGCCAGCCGCTCCACATGCCGGGGATCATCATCCCCAGGGCCATACAGCCGGTGCAAAGCGCATAGTGCACCGTTTGATGTTCGCCGCGGGCGGCGTAAATGCAGTAGAGCATGTAGGCGGTGAACCCAAAGCCGTAGCCGAACTGCTCGACGCCGACGGCGGCGGTGATCGTCCACAGATTCTCCGGCTGGGCGTAGGCGAGGTAGAGAAATGCTGCATTGGGCAAGTGAATGATCAGCGCCATCGGCCAGAGCCAGCGCTTCAGCCCGTGTTTGGCTGCGACCATGCCGCCGAGGATGCCGCCGACGGTGAGCATGAACACGCCGACGGTGCCGTAGACGAACCCAACTTCGCCGGTGGTGAGCGCCAGCCCGCCCTGCTCGCGCGGATCGAGCAGGAACGGCGTTGCGAGCTTGACGAGCTGCGCCTCCGGCAAGCGGTAGAGCAACAGGAACGCGAGGATCGGAACGATGCGCGGCTTGCGGAAAAACGACAGCAGCGGCTCGGCGAATCGCGCCAGTGCGTAGCCTTCGGCCCGCGTCGGCACGTCGGCCGCCGGGCGCGGCAGTGCAAAGAAGTGGTACAGGCAAACCAGCCCGAACAGCGCCGCGACGATGAAGAAGGTGGCCGACCAGGCGAAGGTGAGGTTTCCCGAGCGGACCTCGAACTCCGCGGACGAGGGTTCATCCAGCTTGGGGTCCACCTGAATGGCTGCGGCGAAGGGCCGGTCCCAATTTTCTGCGGTAACTTCGAAGCGTTCGCCCTCGATCACCTGAAAGCTCGCATCGCCCGAAGAGCGCCCAAACTGCACGACTTGCTCGACATCCTCGGGAACGGCATTGGCCAATCGCAGATAGACGACCGCCACGTCGCCCACCCGGCCGTTGTCGGCCGCTGTAACTGTCCCTTCGGGTCCAAACCAGCGGCGAATCCCGTTCTCCAATGATACGCGCCACCCGGACGCCTCTTTCACTTCGCCCGCATCGAGTTCCTCGGGCGCTTCGTAAAACCCGTGGTCAACGTTCCACCGGTGCACTCGATCAACCAGCGCTTGTACCTCATCTTTGTCGCGGCCAGCATAGGCGACGTCGAGCTCTTGCTGAGCCACTAGGACGCGCTGCGGCCCCTCGTTGCTGTCCGGGAATACAGTTGGCTCGAAGCTTAAAGCGGGCGGGGCGCTGGCGGCTTCGGCGGCGCGGACGGTAATCGTCTCGACGGGCAAACCGGTTCCTGCTTCAAGCTGCCCGGCGAGCATCACCAGCAGCCCCTGGCCCGCGATCATCGCCATTCGATAGGCCGTGCTGCGAATGCCGACGAACCATGCCTGTTGATGGCTGGTGAGAGCCAGCAAGTAAAAGCCGTCGGCGGCCACGTCGTGCGTCGCCGAGGCCACCGCGACGAACGCCAGCGCGGCGAGCGAATAACGCAGGAAGTCGTTCGCGGGTATCGACAGGGCGGCGCAGCCGAGCCCCGCGCCGACCAGCAACTGCATGACGATCACCCACCCGCGGCGCGTGCCGATGCCCTGCACCAGCGGGCTCCACAGCGGCTTGATGACCCAAGGGAGATACAGGACGCTCGTGTAGAACGCGATCTCTTTGTTACCAACCCCCAGCCGCTTGAACATGATGACGGCGACCGTCATCACAATCACGTAGGGAATGCCCTGAGCGAAATAGAGGCTCGGGACCCAGAGCCAGGGATTGCGCGAGCCGGAGGAGTGAGAGGTTGCGTCCACGTCAACAATATAGCCGAGCCATCCTGGCTCGGCGCCCTAGGAAGTGCCACTGCTGGCTCGCCCAGCAGTGCGAAGCGGGTACTCGGCGCCCACTGCTGGACGAGCCAGCAGTGGCGCCCGTGCAAGCTCTCGTCATTTAGGCTTTTGCAAGTCGAAGGTCGCCTGCGGACCCTCGAGACCCAGTCGCGACACGGCCGAAGCGACAACTTGCTTGTGCTGGCCTCGACCCGTCTCGACGGATAGCTCTGGCTTGGCGCCTGGCAGCACGTGCGTCTTCCACTGGTCGCCCTCGCGAACGCGAACAATCCACTGCCACGGTTTTGCGCCGCCGCGAGTTGCGAACTTCAGCGCGAAGCCCTTGTTATTTGGATTAGCGCTAAGCGTCGGCTCACCCGGCGCCTCGCCGCCGAGCCAGCCGATTTCCGGGATAATCGCCTGCTCGGCGTAGACGCCGCTTTTGAGCTTCTCGGTCAGACCGTCGCGGTTATCGATCAGGCACTTCATGCTGAAGTGGACGTTGCCCGGGTGCTCGACAATCTCGCGGGTGAGCTTGATCTGGTTGATCAGCTCCTCGGCCGGCCAGGCGTTGCGGGCCGGCTCCACGTCGGCGCTACGACGAACGTTGTGGGCGCCGTTGCCCGGCCAGAGATGCCGGCTCTTCACATTTTGCTCGCTCCACCAGGAGAGGAGTTTCGGGTAGCTCTGCGGCCCCTCGATCTGCCAGTAGAGCTGCGGCGTGAAGTAATCGACCCAGCCCTCGCGCAGCCACTTGCGAGCGTCCGCGTACAGCACGGCGTACTGGTCGAGTCCCTGGATGCCTTCAGGATGCCCGGGCCGCCAGATGCCGAACGGGCTGATGCCGACCAGCACCCAGGGCTTCTCCGCTTTCACGGCGCCGTACATCTGCTCGACCAGCCGGTCGCAGTTCTGGCGGCGCCAGTCGTCGCGGCCGAGCGTCTCGCCCGCGGCGACGGCGCGCTCGTAGCTCTCGTCATCGGGGAACGGCTTGCCCTCGACCGGATACGGATAGAAGTAATCGTCGATGTGGACGCCGTCGATGTCGTACCGCCGGACGACGTCGGTGATCACGTCGATGAACCGTTTGACCGCCTCCGGCTCGCCCGGGTCGAACCAGAGGTACGGTCCGTACTCGCGGACGATCTCAGGGTTGGTCTGGCTCACATGATCGGGCGAGTGCTCGCGCGAGCCGCCCGACTGCCGGACGCGGTACGGATTGAACCACACATGCAGATGCAGCCCGCGGCGATGGGCCTCCTCGACGGCAAATTTCAGCGGGTCGTAGAACGGCTTGGGCGGCTGGCCCTGCTCGCCCGTGAGGTATTCCGACCACGGCTCAATCTTCGACTGGTAAAGAGCATCGGCCGCAGGCCGGATCTGGAAGATGACCGCGTTCAGGTTCAGTTCGACCGCCTTGTCGAACAACCGAATGAGCTCCTGCTTCTGCTGGCGAGTCGACAGGCCGGGTTTGGAGGGCCAGTCGATATTGGCGACCGTGGCGATCCACGCGGCGCGGAACTCCCGCGGCGGCGACGGGGCCTCGGCCGCGCAAGCCGGCGACGCCGTCGCGACGGCAACGATAACCGCGAAGATGGCCAACCAGTCTGTCAGTCGATGCGCCACGTTCCGCCTCCAAATGGCTGATGCTGTTCGAACTCTTTGCCGCGAATGGTTCATCATAGATGGCGCGGGGGGAATCGTCATAAGGCGGCTGCGCAGGTACTTCGCGTTTTTGCGAACCGCGGTACGCACTATTTGAGGAAGTCCCTCTGCAGGCCAAAGGGCAGGCTCAGCCGTCCCGCTGAGTTTCACGCCATCGGTACACGTCTCCGTTGATCCCGAACACGACGTTGGCGATGGCCGTGGAGCGCACTAATTGGCAGCGGCCTACTGGCCTTGCGCAGCCGCTTAGCGTTTTTGCGAAACCCTCGTGGTGCAACGGGTTTACGGCGTGCACTCTCGTTGTCGCCGGCGCCGGGCGTGCCTATACTCAAGATAACGCTTGGCAAGTGGCGTTTTCTTCACCCTTGGAACGGGTCGCTCGAGGAGGCAGGTACATTGGTGCGCGGATTCTCTGTCGTTTGCGGCGTTGCGTTTTCTTGTCTGGTGGCGAGCCATGCTCACGCGCAGCGCGCGCTCGGGCTCGACGTTTCGGCGTGGCAAACGGAAATCACCACCGCTGAGTGGGCCACCCTGCATCGGCCCGCCAATCAGCAAGTCGGCGGCGTCTTTGGCGACGGCCGCGACTTTGTATTCATCCGTTCCAGCCGCGGCGGCACAACGGGTTACTACGATCAATCGAACGCCGATAACAATCCGCCAACCAATACCTTCTCCCAGCGGTACGACGATCCCTATTTCATCCAAAACATTACCCGGGCGACTCAAGCCGGCATGTTCGCCGGGCCGTACCACTTTTCTCGCCCCGACATCATCGAAAGCACGCTGAACTCCGGCGGCATTGCCAACTCGGGCGCCGACGAGGCGGACCACTTCATGCAGATGGCCGGCCCCTGGATGCGGCCGGGCTACCTGATTCCGATGCACGATCTGGAGGCCGGCGACCAGATTCGCTCCGACCCGGAAATAGCCGAGTTCACGCTCGACTTTTCGGACCGGATGTACGAGGTCATGGGCATCCGTCCCGGGATTTACGTCAACGGAAACTATGCACGTTACGTACTCGGGGGTGCTACGGCAGCTCAACGGGCCGAGTTACTCGAGAAGCACCCCAATCTGTGGATCGCCCGCTGGCCGAATCAGTCGAACCCCAATGCGATTGACCCGCATAACGAATTGCCGGACGACTCGCTCTCCTGGCTGTATGGCATTTGGGACGACACCTACAACAACCAAAATCACCAGCCTTGGCACTTCTGGCAGTACGCCAGCACGATGCGGCTCAACGGAAACAACAACAAGGGGAGCAACACGGACGTGAATGTCGCCAATGGCGGCATCGAGTACCTCAAGGATCATCTGGTGCCGGCGTTATGGATGAGCAATTCAAGCGGCGATTGGAACACGCTGGCTAGCTGGAACAGCGGCCAAACGCCGGTGGCGCCGGTGCAGGCGAGAAGCCAAGTGCCGCGCGTCGGCCCGATGACGCTGCCCAATCCGCGGCTGCCGGGCCACGACGACGCGGCCAACGGCGTTCAGGGCGAGAACGACACCGTCATCCTCGACCGGCCCAGTGCCAACATCACCGTCACGCACTCCTCGGGCACGCATAACATTCGCAAGTTGTACGTCAACGAAACGCTCAACATCACCGGCGGCAGCCTGAACGTCGGCTATGTGCCGGCGGCCGATTCGACGCCGATTTCGGCCCAGTTTTCCGGCGCCGTGACGCTCAGCGGCGGCAGCTTCAGCGTCCATACGCTCGAGGTCGACGCCAGCCGGGTGTTAACGCTTGCCGGCGGAAACCTGACCGTCAACAAGATCAACCTGATGCGGCAGAGCACGACGCCGGCGAAGATCTTTGTCGAGGGCGACGTGAATATCTCGCCGCTGGCCAATGCGGCGGCGGTGATCGGCAATGGCGGCACGTCCGGGAACACGGCGCTGGTGGACCTCCGCGGAGCGGATCGGGAACTGAACATCGGCAACGGCTCGGCGGACGTCGATCTGACGATCAGCGTGCCGGTGACCAACGGCTCGCTCACCAAGAGCGGCGCGGGAACGCTGGCTCTGACAGGCGCCAACACCTACGCCGGCGATACAACGGTCGAGGCGGGCCGCCTGCGGCTCAATAGCGGCACGCTGGCCAACGGCGCCGACGTTTACCTCTCGACCGGCGCGACGCTGGACCTCAGCTTCAGCAGCGGCACGCCGGACATCATCGATTCGCTGCTGATCGACGGCATCTCCCAGCAGGCCGGTATTTGGGGCGCCATCGGCTCGGGCGCCGAGTTCACCAGCCCGCTGCTCAGCGGCGTCGGGCGGCTGCAGGTGACGACCTACGTCGCCCCGATTGCCGGCGACTTCAACGGCGACGGCGTCGTGAGCGATGCGGACCTGCCGGCCTGGCAGGCCGGCTATGGCATGGAGACGGGCGCTGTTGCCGGCGATGGCGACGCGGACGGCGACGGCGCGGTCGACGGCCGCGACCTGCTCGCCTGGCAGCGCAGCCTGGGCATGTCCAGCGTGCAGGCGCCCGCTACGGCGGCGATTCCGGAACCGGCGGCGGCGACGCTGCTGCTACTCTCGGCCGCGGGGCTCTTCACCCTAGCGAGCCGGCGACCGACACGTTAGCTAACGGGTAGCTCAACGAGTGGCATGCCCTCGGCAGTCCGCTGCCGTGGGCATGCGCGTGGCTGACGCCCATTCGCGTTTGAGCATGTCCACGCGGACGAGGACATGGCGCCCGTTCGTCGTTAGCAGCCTTGGCCTTTGGCCGGGGGGGGCGCGCACCTTGCGGGGCGACGTCGGTCCTGGTGGAGACTGGCCCCCGGGCAGAGCCCGGGGCTGCAATGCGGCTCATTGCTGTCGCAATTGAGCTGAAGCGCGGTTTTAGCGACAAAATGCTAAGTCCTTTCGGTACTAGCCGTTGCGCGCGGTTTTTGAAGCGGCAGAACCGCTGTGTCGCGACAATACTCCGTTGGGTTTGATCCAGAGCATACGGCGCATCTCAAGCGTCCTCGGCAGGAGGCCGGAGCCACGGGAGCGTGCAGGTTTTCAAAAGAGCGTGCGACTCTTGCAGGTTCGAGGTTAGCGAATCGCGCGGCCACTTTCTACAAGTATTTCTTGGACTACTGAGCGAGGCTGGGGCGCGGGCTTTTGACGGGCGGGGTCGCGCGGGGCGCGCTACGCTATCGCGTCGCGGCTAACGGGGATTGGGCGTGGAGTTCGGCGGGGCGCATGAAAAAGCCGCGCTGGGATTTGCAGTCCCAGCGCGGCTTGCGGATCCGTCTTTTGCCCCAGAGCGTCTAGCGGCGCTTACGGCTCGTGGCGACCAAGCCCATCAGGCCGAGGCCAGCCAGGGCTAGCGTCGCCGGCTCGGGAACGAGGCTTCCAGCGTTGTTGTAGCCGATTTGGTCGAGGCTCAACACCGTCGTTGCGGGCAGGCCCGTGCCGATGATCGCAATCGACTCAAAGTGGGCTTGCGCATCAAGCGTCACATCCGGGCCACCGCCGCCGAAGAAGTCGCTGAAGGAATTCGGGAAATCGGCCGGATCATCCATGTCCCATTCGTAGAGATGCCACTGTCCGTCTGCGACGACGGTTTTCAGAACGCCGCCGGCCGCGTCGAAGGTCCCGCCGGCGTCTTCCAGCAACGGCGCGACCTGCACCGTGCCCGCCAAACCGGGAGCGGCCTTTAGATAAAAACCGACGAACCCATCAGTATTAAAG
>DASVCM010000892.1:0-3855 GCA_036381635.1 Lacipirellula sp. | reverse complement strand
AACATTTCTGATGACGCGTGGCTTGTTATCGCTGACGCTTTGAGTGCCGGACGCCGCAAACTAAGCCCTACTCAAGTCGCTGTTGTTCTGGCAAAACTCGCGAAGGACACGGCAGCCCGGTTCGGAATTAATCTGCGGAATTGTGAAATCAAGAAGGCATTTGACGCTGCGGCTCAACGCGAGGGGAAGACATGCCAGGAAAGCTGGCCAGACGGTCTAGATGCCGCTCGAAAGGCGATCAATCGAGCGACCGCATTTGAAGGTCTCCCGCCGATACCGGACAAAGAATCTCTGGAAGTTGTCCGGACTTTGTGCGATCGATTCTCGTAATCTTCCGGCATGTCGCCGGGATCTCTTGAAAATGACTCTGCATGGCTGCCGTCGCCGCGGCCGGCGGCGCAGCCGCCGGCCCCCGAGGCGGCGAGCACGCAGGACGCGGGCGACGGCCTGGAACTCAGAGAAGAGGTGGCGGGAAAGGGGTCCGGGGAAACGGCGGGGGGTTCCCCGGGTGTTTCCAGTAACACACCCTCCTCTAAAACCATTTCTTCTGGCGGCGAAGACTGGCTCGAACTGAGCCTCTACCTGACCCACCAGCGATTCGATCAAGTCGCCGACCTGCTAGATCGAGCGAAGGAAGCCGCCGAGGCTAATCGCGAGGGTGACGAGCTCGTCCTCGGCGACCAGCGGTTCCTGGTCCTCCCTGGGACTGCTTCGGCAGGCGAAGGTAAGAAGCGGATCGCTTACCGCTGGCGCCTGCGCAGCGAATGCGGCCTGGTGCTAAACCTGATGCACCGCGCCTTCCCGCACCGGACGATGCCCAATGGCATCGCGCGGGCCACGTCGCTCCTGCTGATGAAAGTGGGCGTCCGAGAAGTATGGCGGCAAATCAATGTCGCCCTTGCGTGCCTCGACATCCAGATCACGCGCAACAAGGTCTCACGCGTCGATCCCTGCGTCGATCTACCTGGCGTGCCGGTCACGGCGTTCACTGAGCCATTCTGCGACGGGCATTATGCCACTCGCGCTCGCGCAAGCGAGGAGCATTACGTCGAGCTAAGCATCGATGTCCACCGCTTCGGTCAAGAGCCCACTGGCTTCACAGTGGGGAAGGGCGGCCTGAAGGTGCGCGTCTACGACAAGGTTCGAGAAACGGGCAGCGACCTGGAGAAACTAGAAGTTCTCATCGCGCGCCGTTGGGGCGAATGGACGCCGAAGGCGACGCGAGTCGAGTTCCAACTCCGGCGCGAGAAGCTCAAAGAGCTGGGCGTAAATAGTTTCGAAGACTGGCTGGAAAAGCGTTCCGCCGTTCTTGCGAAGCTGACCACGACGGGCTTTCGCTTGGTTCAAGGTCCAGTGGACCGGCAACACGTTAACCGTGCGCCCATCCATCCGATCTGGGAACGCGTGCAGACGGCTTTCGAAGAGTGGACAGGGCCGGCCGGCGAGGCAGAGCTCGCGCCGCTGCCTACGGTGGCCGTGCCGCCGTCTCAATTGATTCAGCAAGTGGTCGGGCTGTTCGTGTCGGTCCTGGCGCGTCGGGGCTACATGATCGATGGCAACGAGGCCTTCGCCCATGAGGCGATGTGCCTAGTACTCGATTCAATCGAGGAGCGCGACATGGCTGCTGAGGTTAAGCGTCGAGTATTGGAGCTCGGGTTTGGTAACGTTCCTTTACTGGAGACTAAGAACAATGCGTGATGATGATTTCCTGAACGCTGATTACAACGATCCGTTCCAACCGCCGGCTGGTGTGCGCCCGGTGCGGTGCCTCCACTGCGGCGAGGTGTATCCATCGTCGGAGATTCGTTGGTCGCGCCGCGCCGACTTGTGGGTTTGCAAGAACTATGACAAGTGCGGCGGGGCAGGGTACGGCATGGATATCCACGATGCAGAACGCCGGAGCGACGCCGAAGCGATTGAAGACTTCTTTGGCGAAGAGAAAGTCGTGAATGTCTTCTGCAGCCAATGTGGCGAAACTTATCCCGTGGATGAGATGCACTGGGACCCCGACCTTGAAGCGCCGCGGTGCAAGAACGCGCCTAAGTGCCAAGGCAAAGGCTTCGGCGATCTCTGCGACGGAAGCTCTCCCTACGTCGGGGGTGAAGTCGAGTAGCAATGGGCCGCGCTTCGCATCCCGCTAATGAGCCTGGCGACCGGCTGCAATTGCTGACCGTAAAGCAGACGGCCGCCAGGCTCTGCTGCTCCCTCGCGAACGTCTACGCGCTGATTGAGAAGGGCGAGCTCGCCGTGGTGCGAGTCGGCCAACAGAAGGGTTATCGCATCGACCTCCGCGACCTGGACGCCTTTGTCGGCGAGCGAAAGTTCCGCTTCGCGACAGCGGCGCCCAAGCCGCGTCGATCGACGCTTAAGCATCTGCACCTAAACACAGGCTCGCAGGGCCTGGCTCAATAGGTGCTCGGGATTATGCGACAGATGCTGATAGGTCCTCGCGAGCGTGCTCGGGTCGCGATGGCCCATCAGAATTGCCACGGTCAGCGCGTCGACGCCGTTCTTAAGCGCGTTAGTCGCCCACGAGTGCCGCAATGCATACAGCGAGTATCTGGGAGCGAAGTCTCGCGCCATCCGCTGCGTGAGTTTGCAGCGAGCCTCGCACATAAGATCGGCTTGAGACTTCTTCACCCGCTGGCCTCCGTGGAATCTCTCCTTCTTCAGGGTCTTGGCGAAGGCGGCAACATCCTTCTCGTCAACCTTGACCTCGCGGGCCTTCATTTGGGCCTTGCCCATGCGTACCTGCAATCGATCGAAGGCGCAGCCGATGGCATCCTTCGTCCACGCACGGCCGGCCGCGTTGCGAAACAACGGTCCTTTCGGATACTCCGCCACGAGCCGCCGCGTAATCTCCGTCGCCGACTCCGGCAGATAAACGACGCGAGGCATGCTCTTGGTCTTCGACTCCGACGCCGGGAAGATCCAACGCCGTCGCTCCAGGTCGACATGCCGCGATTCAACGCGCAGCGATTCTTGCGGTCGGCAGCCACACTCGTAGGTGACGCTGAGCAGCTCCGCGAAACGCGGATCGGTGACGAAGCCAAGCAGCTGTTGAAACTCCGCCGGCGGGATGTAAACCTCGCGGCTCTGGCCGCCGGGAATCTCCAAATGGGCGATCGGGCTTTCGCTGAGATACCCCTGAGATACGGCCCATTTCAGGCAGCGCTTCACCGATCGCATCGAGTTGCGGCGGGTGGTCACCGATCGCTTGCCGTCGCCGGCCCAGCGCTCCACGTGATGCGGTTTCAGCTGAGCAATGGTCAGCGCCGGATAGTGATCGACAAAGCTCTGCAGCCGGCAGCGATACCACTCATACGTGGCCGCCGAGCGATTGCGCTGGACCCAATCGAGAAACGGGTCCATGACGCTCGCAACCGAATCCATGACGGCCTGCCGCCGTCGCGGTTGGAGCATGAGTTTGTGAAACGCGTCAAAGGCGGCCTTCTTCTCAGGGCCGAGATTGTGACGCTTGCCGTCGATCGTGACGCACCACACGCCGCGATCGGCGCGATACCAGGGCCGAGCTCGTCGAGCCATTGCAAAACCTCCAGCTGGATACCTGTTCGTACCAACCGGCAAGCCGAAGGGTTTGCTGCTCTGGGCCTCGGCGAGTTGGCGCTCGTCGGGGCCTTTTTTTGAGTCTTCGTGGAATTCTGTACCGAATTCCGTACCCGTGACGACTCGAATCGTCGTAAGTCCTAGTACGCCCGGAGGGATTCGAACCCCCAACCCCTGGTTCCGAAGACCAGTGCTCTATCCGATTGAGCTACGGACGCGCGTGCCTGTTAGCATACGCCCGCCCGCAATCAGCGACAAGCAATACTAAGCAGCCGCGGGCTAACAGCC
>DASVCM010000891.1:0-4127 GCA_036381635.1 Lacipirellula sp. | reverse complement strand
CGGGTGGTCGTGCTGGTGGATGACGCCCGAGCCGGCGTCGGCGCCGAGCGGCTTCACGGGATGATCCAGGGAATCAGCTTCGCCAACCGATTCGGCAAGCGTTGGGAAGTCGTTGAGCGCCTCGAGGATCACGATAGCGCCGACGACCGCGCTGAAAACCTCCGTAGTGCTCTCCAGAGTAATCGAGACGTTGATCTGGTTGTCGATCTCGGAGATCGCCAAGGTAAGGGCGGGGTCGCGCCGCTCGCCGAACTGGCCGCCCGCCACGACGCCAGGCTGATCACCTTCGACGGCTCGAACGAAGCGCTTGCGGGCGTCGAGTCGGGCGAAGTCTACGCCGTGATCGGCGAGAACCGTTTCCTGCAAGGCTCCGAGTCGGTGAAGTTTCTTGCACGGGTGATCCACGAGAAGCCGATGGGTCTTCCCCTCCCAGGTCGCGGCGGCGTTAATGTTCCCGCCCAGGTCCTGCGCCGCGACAATCTCGCCGGCTATCGCACGCCGGAGTTCGTCAGCCTCACGCCGGCAGCCTAGGCGGCCATGTGCTTGACGATCTCGCGGCCGAACTCGCTGCACTTCACCAGCTTCGCGCCTTCCATCAACCGCTCGAAGTCGTAGGTGACGGTCTTCGCGCCGATGGCGCCGTTCAGGCCCTTGATGATCAGGTCCGCGGCTTCGACCCAACCCAGGTAGCGGAACATCATCTCGCCCGAGAGGATCACGCTGCCCGGATTCACCTTGTCCTGGCCGGCGTACTTCGGCGCGGTGCCGTGGGTGGCTTCGAAGATGGCATGGCCGGTGGTGTAGTTGATGTTGCCGCCGGGGGCGATGCCGATGCCGCCGACGCAGGCGGCCAGGGCGTCGCTGATGTAATCGCCGTTGAGGTTCATCGTGGCGATGACGTCGTAGTCGGCCGGCCGCGTGAGGATCTGCTGCAGGAACGCGTCGGCGATCGCGTCCTTTATAATGATGTCCTGCTTCGCTCCCCCCTTGCCGGCCTTGATGATGTGCCACGGGCCGCCCTCAAAGGGCTCGGCGCCGAAGAAGTCGCGGGCCGTCTGGTAGCCCCAGTCGCGGAAGGCGCCCTCGGTGAACTTCATGATGTTCCCCTTGTGCACCAGCGTGACGCTTTTGCGGCCGTACTTAATCGCGTAGCCGATCGCGCTGTGGACCAGCCGCTCCGTGCCCAGACGGCTCGCCGGCTTGAAGCCGATGCCCACCTCCACCGGCGCCTCCCGCTTCGGCCCGCCGATTGTTTCAAGCTGCTTCAGCCACGCTGCTGACTTCTCCTGCGTGCCGAAACGGATCTTCTCGAACTCCTTGGGGAATTCCTTGGCGAGGAAGTCGAGCACCTTCTGCGACTGCGGCGTCCCGGCGGCGTACTCGATCCCCGCGTAAATGTCCTCGGTGTTCTCGCGGAAGATGACCATGTCGGTCAGCTCGGGGTGCTTCACCGGCGAGGGGACGCCCCTGAAGTACTGCACCGGCCGCAGGCAGACGTAAAGGTCGAGAATCTGCCGTAGGGCGACGTTCAGCGAGCGGATGCCGCCGCCGACCGGCGTGGTCAGAGGGCCTTTGATGCCGACCAGGTAGGTGCGGAAGGCCTCGAGCGTCTCCTCCGGCAGCCAGTTGCCCTCTCTGTTGAACGCCTTCTCGCCGGCGAGGACCTCTTTCCAAGCAATCTTCCGCTTGCCGCCGTAGGCCTTTTCGACCGCGGCGTCGAAGACCACGACGCTCGCCGCCCAGATATCCGGCCCCGTGCCGTCCCCCTCGATGAAGGGGATGATCGGCGCGTCGGGAACCTGGAGCTTGCCATTCTGCATGGTGATGGGTTGAGCGGCGGCGGTCATGGCAAACTCCTGAGCGTCTTACGGCGGGCAATATATAGGTGGGGAAACTCGCGATTCTCGATTGGCCAGGTAGTTGGGTCAATGGGCCGGTTGTCGCTCGGCGCCGCACAGGAAAGAGATCGAATACATTCCCGGAAAGTGGATGCCTCGTACGAATATGTCGCGAGGATTTTGTCGCAGACCTCCATTTTTGGCGACAAAATGTACCGCCTCGCGTTGCGCAGCCGGGACGCCGGTCGCCGGAAGGGTCGACGAGCCGCCCGACAATCGAGCCAGCCGCATGCCGGGAGTTGGTAGCCGCGTTAGTGTGAACATGCGTCCATATATAGGGGAACGGGTGGCCATTTTCAACGAAAACTTTCCGGCCATTGCCATATGGACTTCACCGAGCCGCATTGATTGTTGGCGGCCGCGGCCCTCCTTATACTCGCGGGTGAACTGAGATTCGCTCATCCCATTCCTCGAAGGAGCCTGCCATGAACCGTGTTCCCAGCGCTGTCGACCGTCGTGAATTCCTTCGCCGCGGGGCGGCGGCTGCCGGAGCGGGGCTGGCCCTCGGAACCGCAGGCTTTTCGCCGGTGCTAGCAGCGGCCGAGAAGGAGCCGCTGTTCAAGATTTCGCTCGCCGAGTGGTCCATGCACCGGGCCCTGAAGGGTGGCAAGATGGATAATCTGGACTTTCCCCAGTTCACCCGCGACTGCGGGATCGGGGCGGTCGAGTACGTCAATCAGTTCTTCAAGGACAAGGCTCGGGACGAGAAGTACCTCAGCGAGCTGAAGAAGCGGTGCGAGGACGCCGACGTGGTGAGCGTCCTTATTATGTGCGACGGGGAGGGGAATCTCGGCGATCCGGACGATGCGAAGCGGCGCCAAGCGGTGGAAAACCACCACCGCTGGGTCGAAGCGGCCAAATTCCTGGGCTGCCACTCGATTCGAGTCAATGCGCATTCTGAGGGGAGTCGCGAAGAGCAGGCCAAGCTAGCAGCCGACGGGTTGCGGCAGCTTTCCGAGTTTGCCGCGCCTCACAAGATTGGCGTCATCGTCGAAAACCACGGGGGGCTTTCCTCGGACGGCCAGTGGCTGGCCGGAGTGATGAAGGCCGTCGATCTGCCGAACTGCGGCACTTTGCCGGACTTCGGGAACTTTCATGAGTACGACCGCTACAAGGGGGTCGACGAGCTGATGCCCTTTGCCAAGGGTGTTAGCGCCAAGAGCCACGAGTTCGACGCCGAAGGGAACGAAGTGCGGACGGACTACTTCAAGATGATGAAGATCGTTCTGGACCACGGTTACCACGGCTATGTGGGGATCGAATGGGAAGGCTCCAAGCCCGAGGACGAGCGCGAGGGAGTGATGTTGACGAAGCGGCTGCTGGAGCGAGTGCGCGAGCATTTCTCGAAGGATGCGTAAGTGGTTCTGCCATATTGGCAGGCGCAGGTAGCGGGGAATCGGCCCGTGCTAGCATGTCCGTGGCAGTGGACGCTCAGGTGTCCACCGGCGCGAGAATCTTGAGAAATTCTTGAAGGGTGACCGCGAGGTCGCCCTTTTTCGTTTCAGCATAAGGCTTTACGACCGTTACGACCGCTAGCTTGGCTGGTGCTGCGGAAGTGGACACCGCGGCGGTCGGGAAAAACGACGCTGCCTAAGAGTTGTGCAAGGTGGTCGTGATCAAAGTTTGGGCAACGAGTGACGAGAAATAAGCAGAAGGCCGGAATCGGCGTAAGTGCAAGCAATGCAAGAACCTTAGTTGCATGCTTGACCGCTAGCGAAGATGAGGTCGCGAAGGCCCGCGTCGAAGGTCTTCGGTTTCGCCACTCCCATAAAGCTGTTCGGAAGGAGACGTCAGCCGTGCTTACCCAAACCACCGAGAAGTACCAGGAAGTCCTGCAAGCCGCCGAAACCCGTTACCGCCAGAGCCCCGACTGGGTCACCTTCTTCCGCGAAGTGCTGGGCGTGGACGGCATTGTGCGGCGGACTTTCCCGACGTTCGATGAACTGACCTCATTTGAGCAAAGCGAGCAATACGAGAAGATCCAGAAGATGCTGGTGAAGCTCCGCGAGAAGCGTCCCGCGGCCGACACCGAGAGCGAGCCGACCCGCGTGATCACCGTCCGGCTCCCCAAGAGCATGCACGAGTCGCTGCGAACCGAGGCCCACGACCTGCGGACCAGCATGAACAAGCTGTGCATCTCGAAGCTGCTGCAGGTGATCGACGGCGAAATGATCCCCAACGAGCGGACCAGCGGCGGCAGCAGCTCCAGCACCGCCAGCACTGCTAGCC
>DASVCM010000890.1:0-2835 GCA_036381635.1 Lacipirellula sp. | reverse complement strand
GCGGTCGCCCGGCGAGGATTTCAATCAGCACATAGCCAAGGCTCGCAAGGTCCGAGCGCGGCGTGAACTCGTTGCGCTCCAGCATCTCCGGCGCGGCGTACTGGGGCGTGCAGGTCCGCTGGTCGGGCATGTTGTTCAGGTGGAGCGCCGAGCCGATGTCGACGATCTTCGCGTTGCCGGTCCGCTTGACCATGATGTTCGCCGGCTTGAGGTCGCCGTGAACGATGTCTTCGCGGTGGAGCGAGGCCAGCGCCGAGAGGCACTGGCGGATAATCGACACGGCGATGCCCGGCTTCAGCCGCGGGCGGACCGGGCCGGCGGTGACGACCACGTTGTTGATGTAGTCCCACCGCTTGTAGCTGACGCGCTGCTGCACGCGAGCGAGCATCGCGGGGGTTAGCAGCCGGTCGAGGTCGTAGCCGTCGACCCACTCCATCTCCATGATGCGGATGCGATTGCGCTCGATGAAGTTCTGCACGTCCAGCAGCGAGTCGTGCTGGATCGTCGCGACGCTGCAGGCGACCTGGGCGATGCGGTTCATCGCCATGTCGTAGCTTTGCTGGCTCGAGAACCGCTCGGGCGAGAAGACCTTCAACGCAACTGGCAACGTAAAACCGTCGGCGCCGCGGCGGTCGCTCAGGTAGACCACGCCCTGGCCGCCGGTGCCGAGCAGCCGGCGGAAGCGCAAGTGTTCGGTCCAGCCGAGATGCTGGCCTTCGAGAAGCTGCTCGTAGCGGTCGTAGAGATCGGTCGGGCAGCGATTCGCTTCGTGCCCGTCAAAGGTGATCGTGCGGGTGCCTTGCAGGATCGTCGTCGAGGGGTTCATGGTATTTCCGGGTCGGATGAGTCGCGACGCGAGGGGGTCGGTTCAATCGCTGTGCCGAAGTCCGATTCCGGCGGCGGTGAAACCTCTCGCGCTGCGCGGCGCTTACTGCCCAAAACAGCGCCTACATTTGTTCATCATATGCTCGGCGAGCGGCGCGAGTCCAGTTCGGAATCTTGCGCAGAGAGGCTAATGAATATGCGCAACCAGCAGGCGATGTGCGTTTGAACCCGGTTTTTCGCGACTGTCGCGCATCTGGGCAAGTAACGTGTTTCCGCAAGCCGTTGCGGCGGCCCGTGGGGTCGTGCTGATTGCATGGGGGCCACTGCTGGCTCGTCCAGCAGTGGGCGCCGGGCGCCAGTTTCGCACTGCTGGACGAGGCAGCAGTGGCACTCCAATCGACTCAAATTGATCTTAATGGCCGGCCGACTTGCTCATTGCTTCGAAGAGCTCCACTCCGGGCGCGGGGAAGCCGAGACGCTTGTCGATGAGATTGATGAGCGGCTTGCCGACGCGGTAGCGCCGCAGGTTTTCGCAGAACAAGTCGGTCATGTCGTCGATGCGACTCGCCCGCTGGCCGCCGACATGGGGCGTGATGATGACGTTGGGAAGATCCCACAGCGGGCTGTTGTCGGCTAGGGGCTCGACCTCAGTGACGTCGACGCCGGCGCCCCACAGGTGACCGCTCTGGAGCACCTCGACCAGGTCGCGCTCGACCACCAGCGGACCGCGGCCGACGTTGATGAGCACGGCTTCTTTCGGCAGCAGCCGCAGGCGGCGGGCGTCGATCATGTGGCGCGTGTGCTCGGTGAGCGGCGTGGCGAGGATGAGCACGTCGACGCGCGGCAACAGCTCGTCGATGGCGTCGGCCGGAAGCACCTCGTCGACGTGCGGCGGCTTTTGCTCGGGGAACCAGTCCGTACCGATAATCGTCGTTTCGAAGGCCTTGAGGACGCGGGCCAAAACGCGGCCGTTGCCGCCGAGGCCGATGATGCCGACTCGTGCGCCGTGCAAATCGCGCGTCGGCCGGCGGATGAACTCGTGCTTCTGCTGGGCGCGGAAGAACGTCGGCAAGTTGCGGAGGACGCCCAGCAGCAGGGCCAGGGTATGATCGGCCACCTGTTTGGCAAGGACGCCCGAGGCGCTCGTGACGGTAATGTCCGACGCGACGACGCTGGGAACCAGACAATGATCCATACCTGCCGCAGAGGACTGAATCCACTCCAAGCGGGCGCGTGCCACTGTTTTGTCCCACGGAACGGGGACCTTGGCGTGGCCGCAGTAGACGTCGGCCTCCGAGAGTTCTGCGGCAATTCGCTCCTGACCGGCATCGACGATTTCGGCCTCTGGCCAGACGCTTTGGATGCGGGCGATGTGCTGCGGCTCGACGGGGTAGCAGAGGACGATTCGCATTTAGAGAGATTTAACGTTGGCGTGGGTGCTACAAGCGGTATACAGGGCGGACCCCTCGGCGGACCTCGGGGTGACAGGGTACTTCTGGCGTGACCGGCGTAACGTTACGCCGCCATTCGGCTTATCCCTAGAGACAGCGGGCGGCTTGCCGTAGAATATCGTGATTGTGGCCAATGTAGTCGTCTTGCTCGGCGAGAGGAATTCCTTCTCGCGGAGCGAGAAGGCTACACTTTACGGATTCCGCTCATCGAGACTTATGGCAGCAACATCTCCTGAACCTCAGCCGGCGACCGTTAGGCGGGTCGCGTTTGTTCCGCTGGGGTTGATCGTCGCCATCGTCCTGTTGCGGCTGGCTACGGGCTGGCACTTCTACCGCGAGGGGACGAAGAAACTCTCCTACAATCCCGACACCGGCGAGGTGTCGCTCAACTTCTCGGCCGAGGGGTTTTTGCGGAACGCCGTCGGCCCATTGCGCGACAACTTCCGCTCGTGGATTCCTAACTTCCATAACTGGGAGGGCTTGCTGGCCAAGCCATGGCAGTACCGGCCGACGACGCCCGAGGCGCTCGTGACGGTAATGTCCGACGCGACGACGCTGG
>DASVCM010000889.1:0-4172 GCA_036381635.1 Lacipirellula sp. | reverse complement strand
GGCCTGAGCCAGGTGGCTGTCATCGAACTGGAAGTCGCTTGAGGCCTCGGCCACTTCAACGAGCTTGAGCTTTGCTTCGAGGTTCTCGACGTCGACCTGCAACTGACGCTGGGCCGCGATCATGGCGGTCAGCTTCTGCCGGGCTGCGTCGAGATTCCGCTGCCGGGCGTCGCGCATCGCCTGCAGGCTCTCGATTGTGCCGTCGACGGTCTTGTACCGGTTGAACCGCCGGGCGAGGTCTTCCTTCACCTCGTCTTCCGAGTAGGTGTGGCCTGCGTAGCGGAACACGCTCTTGCCGGTCTTGAGGTCCGACTGCAGGCGGATGATCTCGCTCTTATCCTGCTCGGCCTTCTCGAGGGCGGCCGTGACCCGCTTGTCGAGCTCAGCCACCTCGACCTCTTCCTTGGCAATCACGTGCATCGACCGGCGAATCTCCGGCTCGAGGTCTTTTACCATGTTTCGCGCCCGATCGATCTGGAATTCCATCGGCACGCTTTGCTCGACGGTGTCGGCGGCCCGGCGATAGCTGGTGCTCACGTAGCTCGACAGGCTCGACTTGGCGATGAGGCCGCCCACCACGAGGACGGCGATGCTGGTTAGGACAAGTTTTCTGATCATGGCTTTTCGCCCTCCGAAAGGGCCCGAGGCGCCTCGGGCAAGACGGTGAGTAAGGATTCGCGGCAACGCATATAGCCGAGCCATCCTGGCTCGGCGTGGTGAGGATCGAATCCGCCCGCCCGGCCAGCATGGCCGGGCTATATAGCCCGGCTACTAAGGTTTTCGCGGTGTTGCGGGCGATCTTGGCGAAAGAGCGCAGAATTCCGACAATACCCCCCGGGCGGGCACCCGCTTCCGCGGTGCGCCGAAGAAGTTTTCATTTCGCCCCGCCCCGAACCCGAACCCCTTCGCCCGCGTAGCGAAGCTACGCGCCCCGACGCGACCGCCGTCCAACCAGCCATAAACCCCCGAGCTTTACATGTCGCGCTTGATTCTTGGTTGCACCTTCGCCTTCGTTTCTGCTTTCTCATTTCTCCTGGGCTGCGGCAAATCCCCAGTCGATCCCGCCGTGCTCGCCGAACACCGCGAGCGGTTCGTCCTCGCCGAGGAACCTGACGGCGCCCAGACGGTCCTCGAAGTCCGTCAGGCGATGTACGGCATCGACCCCGCCGAAGCCGCGGCGCACGAGGATCACGACCACGATGGCGACGGCGTCCAGGATCATGCGCCGGAAGATCATCCGCACGAGGATCATGAGCACGCCGGACATGACCATGCCGATCATGACCATGCCGACCACGATCACGCGGACCACGACCACGCCGAAGACGCCGGCGACGACGTCGAAGAGGATTCAACCGACGACGCAGCCGTTAGCCGGCATCGTCCCGATGCCGATTCCGCCGCGGCCACCGACGAAGAGCACGCCCACGACGACCACGAAGATCATGCCGATCACGAGCACGAGGACCACGCGGATCACGATCACGCCGACCATGATCACGAGCATGAAGGCGACGCTCATGCCCACGAAGATCACGATCACGACGGCGACGGCGTCCAGGATCACACGCCTGAAGAGCACGACGCCGCGATTGCCGCCGCCGATCCGTTTAAAGGCAAAGACCCGGTCGTCGATGAAATGGAAGTCGTGCTCGTCGGCTCCGTCGGCGGCGTTCCCAACCCCACCGATCAGTCACATCCAGAATTTCCCTTCGCCGACGGAAAGGCGGTCTTCTTCCTCGCCGACCCTGAAGCGGTGGCCGAGATGGAAGAGCACGAGCACAAACACGCCCCGGGAGAAGAGTGCTCCTTCTGCGCCGCCCACGCCGGCGACTCGGCCCACCTGATCGCCGTCGTCCAATTCGCCGACGAAAAAGGGACGCCGCTCAGCATCGACTCCCGCGAACTGTTCGACCTCAAGGAAAAAGAAACCGTCGTCGTCCGCGGCACGGCAAGAATCGCCCCCGGCGGCATGCTCACCATCGACGCCACCGGCCTCTACATTCGCCGTTAGATCGAAGAAGGACTCACGCAAAGGCGCAAAGCTCGCAAAGGAATTGCTCAGCAAGTTCTTCTCTTCTTTGCGTGCTTTGCGCCTTTGCGTGGGGCACTTGTAACTTCAAGCCAGATAAAGGAATGTCATGCAACGCGTAAAGCTAGCCGCGATCGTTGTCTTTGCCCTCGTCGCTGCACCGTTATTTGCTGCAGGTGCGCCGCAACAGCCCGCCAAGGCAACGGAGCTGAAGCTCGCCCCCGGCCAGACGGCCATCTACATCAGCAACATGCACTGCCCCACGTGCGCCAAGAAGATCGCCGGCAAGCTCTACCGCGTGAAGGGCGTGGTCAAGGTGAAGACCGACGTCAAGAAGAACCTCGCCGTCATCACGCCCCAGTCGAAGAAGATCGTCGACTCCAAAGCCGCCTGGAACGCCGTCCGCTCGGCCGGCTTCAAGCCGACCAAGCTCATCGGCCCCCAAGGCACGTTCGTCGCCGACAAAAAGACGAAGGACCCCGTCAAAGTAGCCAAAAAGCCGGCAACCCCCCCAGCCGCGGGCTAACAGCCCGCCGGTGCAGCACATTCACGCCCGCCACTCTCTCGGCGCTCGCAACCTCGTCGCGCCCCCTCTCAGATTCCCGAAAGTAATTGCTGAAAGTGGCCACCCGCCCTGCTAGGTTGGGTCGCTGCCGGCCTCGATGCCGCGCCGTGCAGTCGTTCGCAATTCACGCAAAGGCTGCCGGCGCGCATGTCGCGTCAGCCGCGACGCGATCGCCGCCTGTCTCACTCAACCCCAGAGAGACTTTTGGGATGATCCAATGTCCATTTCCAACCGAGCAACCCAAAAACGAACTAAGCAAAACGCCCGGTTTACACCAGCCGAATCGGTAGCTGCTCAAGGATTCTGGGCCGCCGGCCAGTCGCGCCCGGCCCATAAGTTGGGTTGCGTTCGCCCCGACTTTTCCCGGACGAGACGCGCCTCCAGGGGGATTTTGGGACGGCGCCCCGCCATTTTTCTAAGCCGAGCTAAATCCCAAAATCCCAAAACCCCCAGCCGTCCGCCGCAAGCGCGCGCGTTAGCCGGCATCGTCCCGATGCCGCAGCCTTTACTCAACGATCTTAATCGACAGCTCCTTGAGCTGCCGCGCATCGACCGTTCCCGGCGCCTCGGTCATCAGGTCGCTCGCCTTCTGCGTTTTCGGGAAGGCGATGCAATCGCGGATCGACTCCAGCCGGCCGAACAGCATCACCCAGCGGTCGATCCCCAGCGCAATGCCGCCGTGCGGCGGGGCGCCATACTGGAGGGCGTCAAGCAGGAAGCCGAACCGCTCCTTCTGCCGCTCTTCGTCAATCCCCAGCAGCGAGAAGACCTTCGCCTGCACGCCGGAGTCGTGAATTCGGATCGTGCCGCCGCCCGCCTCGCTGCCGTTGATCACCAGGTCGTAGGCTTTCGCCCGCATCTTCGCCGGATCGCTGTCGAGCAGCCCAATGTGTTCATCCAGCGGTGCCGTGAACGGATGGTGCATGGCCGCCCAGCCTTTCTCCTCTTCGTCATAGGCGAACATCGGGAACTCGACGACCCACGAGAAGTGCATCGCCTGCGGGTCGTACAGCTTCATCTCGCGGCCGATCTTCGTCCGCAGCGCGTGGAGCACCTTGCAGGTCATCTCCCACTTGTCGGCCGAGAACAGAATGAGATCGCCCGGCTCGGCCTCGAGCCGCTCGCCGAACTTTGCAAGCAATTCCTCGCTGAAGAACTTGGCGATCGTCGAGTTGAGCTTGCCGTCGGTTTCGACCTTGAACCAGGCCAGCCCCTTGGCGCCGACGCCGCGGACGAACTCGGTGAGGGCGTCGATCCCCCGCCGCGAGTAGAACTCGCCGCCCCCCTTGGCATTGATCGCCCGCACGCGGCCCCCTTCGGCGACGACGCTCTTGAACACGCCAAAATCGCTCTGCGGCGCCAGGTCCGATAGGTCGACAATCTCCAGCCCGAATCGCAGGTCCGGCGCGTCGTGTCCGAACCGCTCCATCGCATCGTCGTAGGTCATCCGCGGCAACGGTAACTGCAGGTCGATCCCCAGCTCTTCCTTCGCGAGCCGCTGACACAGCCCGTCGATGACGCCCATCACGTCGTCGGCGTCGACGAACGACATCTCGAGGTCGAGCTGCGTGAACT
>DASVCM010000888.1:0-12536 GCA_036381635.1 Lacipirellula sp. | reverse complement strand
GACCTGCTGGTCATCTCGGTCGGCTATCACGCCGACGAGCTGGGCATCACCCAAACCTGCAAGGCCCTGGGCATTCCGTACATCATCCTGGTGCAAGCAGCGAGCCCCTATCAGTGGATCGAGCCCCACCGGTTCGATTCGCTGCGGGCGGCGTACGCCGGCGCCCTGCAATGCTTCTTCGTGTCGCGGCAAAACCGGGAAGTGATCGAGACCAACTTGGCGCTCGATCTGTCGGACGCCCAGATCATCGACAACCCCTTCCAGGTGAGCGTCAATGCGGCGCCGCCGTGGCCCACCAGCGACAAGCTGTGGAAGCTGGCCTGCGTCGCCCGGCTTCATTTTCAATCCAAGGCTCAGGACCTGCTGTTGCGCGTGATGCGGCGGCCCAAGTGGCGCAGCCGACCGCTGCAGATCACGCTGTTCGGCGCCGACGGCGGCAGCATGCGGCAGGCCCAAGAACTGATCGCCCTACATAGTCAGCAGAAGCAGATTGTCTTCGGCGGATTCGTCAACGACATCGAGCAGGTCTGGAGCGAGCATCACGCACTCATTTTGCCGTCGCGGTTTGAAGGCAACGCGTTGGCGATGATCGAGGCGATGCTCTGCGGGCGCATGCCGATTGTGACCGACGTGGGCCGCGTCACCGAACTTGTGGACGACAATCGCAGCGGCTTCATCGCCCCCGCGGCCACCGTGGACCTGATCGACGACGCATTGGAGCGCGCCTGGCAGCGCCGCCACGAGTGGCAGGCCATGGGCGCGCTGGCCGCGGCCGACATTCGTCAGCGCCACAGCCTGACGCCGCCAGAAGACTTTGCCGCGGCGATTTTGAGCGCCATCCTCGGCCAGCAGCAGACGCAACTCCGCGTCGCGGCGTGACGTTGCACGTTGGACCGTCAGAAAGTGTTAGCCGCGACACGGTAGCAGGGCGTGCCCTCGGCGCCCGCGCTCCGCTACCGCGTCGCGGCTAACACGATCGCCAATCTTCGCCATTGAGTTGGGCCAAGGCGAAAATCAGCGCCTGGGTGCCGGAGCGGTTGTGACCAATGGCGGCCGTCTCTCGATAGAGCCGTTCGGCCAGTTCCACGCCCGGCAGTTTGAGGTTCATCCGCCGACATTCTTCGAGGATGATGCCGAGGTCCTTGAGGAAGTGCTCGACGTAGAAGCCCGGCGCGAAGTCGCCGCGGATGATCCGCGGGGCGAGGTTCGACAGGGCCCAGCTCCCGGCGGCGCCGGAGGCCGTTGACTCGATCATCTTGTTGAGGTCGAGTCCTGCGCGGTGGGCGTACAGCAGCGCCTCGCAGATACCGATCATCCCGGCCCCGACGAGTACTTGATTGGCCATTTTCGCATGCTGCCCGGCGCCCGGGCCGCCGTGGCGAACGATCGTCTTGCCCATCGTCTGCCATAGCGACTGCAGCTTTTCGACGGCCGCCACATCACCGCCAATCATGATCGACAGCGTGCCGCTTCTGGCGCCAACGTCGCCGCCTGAGACCGGAGCGTCGAGGGCGACCACGCCGCGCTGCTCCGCTTCGCGAGCGATCTCGAGTGCCAGCGCCGGCTGGCTCGTCGTCATATCGACAAGGATGGCGCCCTCGCGGCAACCGGCGAGCGCGCCCGCCTGACCGAGAATCACTTCGCGCACATCGCTCGGATGGCCGACCATCGTGAACACGACGTCCGCCTGCGCGGCCGCCGCTTGCGGCTTCGCGGCCCAAGCAGCTCCCAACTCAACGAGCGGATCGGCTTTACTGCGCGTGCGGTTATGGACAACCGCCGTATGCCCGGCTTCGATCAGCCGCCGGCACATGCTCGTGCCCATGACGCCCGTGCCGATCCATGCGATGTTCATACGGACGTATCCAGAACCAACAAAGTTCCTCGGGTCCCCTCCCCTTGATGGGGAGGGTTAGGGAGGGGTGATGGGAAGCGTGCACCCGCTTCGCCCCCCTCCCCAACCCTCCCCACCAGGGGGAGGGAGCCAGAGGATTACTTCTTCTGCTCTCCCGGCAGATCAAAGACGTAGCGGTCAATGCACGCCAGCGCCCCCATTGCCAGCGAGAACAGCACGAACCCGCCGGCGGCCTGGCCGGCCTGAAAGATCAGCCGTGGAGACGTCTCGTCGTTCATCCACAGCCGCACCCACTGGATGAACAGCCAGGCCGCGTCGATCAGGCAGATGAAGCCCAGCGCCAGGGCGACCCACGCCGCCAGTTCGATCGTCCGCTCAAAGAGCCATGCCATGGGAGAAGCGCCTCGGCGTGATGCGGTTGGAATCGCCGATCACGCGCAGCGGCGTCGGCGGCCAGCGCCGTTAGTGTACGCGGTGCGCACCAGCATCGCCAAGCCGAGGGCGCCAAGAGCGAGCGTCGAGGGCTCGGGGACGCCCAGCACGGTGAATGTCATCTGCACTTGAACCTGCGGTCCCGAACTGGCCAGTGCTGCCGCAGAGCTATTCTGGGCGAGGACGAAGTCATCAATCCTGAGCTGGATCCCTTCGACGGTGGCGCCGGCGAGATCGGGATCTTCCGTCGAGCCATGACCGAGGAAGAACCCGCTTTCCTGCCAGCCCCGTTTTTCTTTGCGGCCGCTGGCTGTCTCTTCCAGTACAAGCTGAATGTACTGGTCGAGTCCGTCAGTGATCCGTCCGGCGACGGATTGCAGATCGACGTCGGCAAGCGTCTTTTCGAACACCATGCCGACGCTGGTCGGCGTGATCGAAAGGCCTTCGAACAGCTTCACCGGATTCGACGGCGTGAAATACGCGTCGCCAAAGACGAATTCCAGATCAAACAGCGACGTGGTGAATATGTTGACGCTACGGTCAACCATGAGCGAACGCTCGTAGAGAATGCCGCCACGTGCGGCAGGCGTCAGGCAAACGGTGGCGGCCAGCAGGCACGCCGATAGGGTCCGATTCATTGGATCAACCTCGCCGCACCTTGCGGGGCTTGAGAGCAGGCGTCAACTGTTGCCCAGTATAAGCTGCCGCCAACAGCAACGCACGAAATGTGCAGAAAAGTGCTGTAATAGTCCGGCCATCTCGCCACGGCGAGTCGCCGGCGGAGACCTGTCCGGAATGTAGTCCTCTCGCCCCGCGAGAGGATGCATCTCGCGGAGCGAGATGCCTACATTCAGGCGGCGCTGTTGGGGGCTTTGCCATTTCCCAGGTGGGGGCTTGCGCAGTGGGCGACCAGGTCGTCCTTCCCCATCCGGTGGCAGAAGTCGCCGAGCGTCTCGCCAGGCTCCCGAGCGTCTCGGAAGTAGCGAAACACCGGGACGAGCGTCGAAACGACTTCGGCGGTCGGCACCATGTCCTGGTAGATGAAGCTGAGCCGATCCCCTTGCCGGCGGCCGCCGAGGAAGACCGTGTACTTGTCCTTCGCCTTACCCACCAGCCCGATGTCGGAGTTGTACGGCCGGGCGCAGCCGTTGGGGCAGCCGGTCATGCGAGTGGTGAACACCTCGCCGCCCAGCCCCAGCGTTTCCAGCTCCTTTTCGAGCTGATCGATCATGCTCGGCATCACCCGCTCGCTCTCGGTGATCGACAGGCCGCACGTCGGCAGCGCCGGGCAGGCCATCGACCAGCGGCGGACATTCGAGATGTCCTCGCTCAGCGGCACGCCGTTGCGGCGGAAGATCTCGATCAGCTTCGGCCGATCCGCTTCCTTGATGTCGCAGAATAAGATGCTCTGGTGCGGCGTCAGCCGCAGTGGCGGCGCGATCGTCCGGCACACTTCGCGAAGGGCCGTCTTCAGGCGGTAGTCGCCCTCGTCCTTGATGCGGCCGTTCTCCACGTTCAGTCCGTAGAACCACCGGCCGTCGCCCTGCGCGTGCCAGCCAAGGCCGTCGTTCAACTCGGTAATGACCACCGGCTTCGGCGGCGCCAGCGGGCCGCCGTAGTACTCTTCCACCTTCTCCTTGAACCGTTCGAGTCCCCAGTTGTGAATGAGGTACTTCATGCGGGCGACCTTGCGGTCCGAGCGGTTGCCGAAGTCGCGCTGCACCTTCATGATTGCCGTGACGACGCCCAATACCTGCGACGGCAGCACGTGGCACAGCGGCTGAGCGACGGCGACAAAGGTTTTTTCGGCGCTTGGCGTCACGCCGAAACTGCCGCCGACCAGCACGTTGTAGCCGGTGACGTTCCAGTTCTCGGCGATCCCCATCAGGCCGACGTCATTGGCGTACAAGTCGACGATGTTGTCGCTCGACAGCCCGACGGCGATCTTGAACTTTCGCGGCAGATAGGTGGAGCCGTAGAGCGGCTCGACCTCGTCGCCCACGGGACCGTGCTCGTAATAACCGCCGCCGGCAAGTTGCTTCTCCCGGGTCGCCTCATCGACGACCCACAGCTCGTGATACGCCCGCGTCCGCGGCCGGACGAAGCAGGCGATCTGCTGAGCCAGCGCCTGCAACTGGTCGTACACCGGGTCGCCCTTGTAGGGCGCCGGCGAGCACATGACGTTACGCGAGACGTCGCCGCACGCGGCGAGCGTCGTAAGCTGCACCTCGTTGATGCGGTGAATCGTGTCCTTCAGGTTGCTCTTCAACACGCCGTGAAGCTGCAGCCCCTGGCGCGTGGTGATGCGGAGCGTCGTGTTGCCCACCTCGTCGCACAGATCAAGCTCGGCCAGCATCTGGTCGCTGGTCAGCTTTCCGCCGGGAATGCCAGTGCGGACCATGAAGCTGTAGCTCTTGCCGCCGCCGCCCCGCTCGTCGCGGTTGTCCTGCTGGTAGGTGCCGTGGTGCTTCAGGAGCTGGATGCTGTCCTTACCCATGAAGTCGTTGCCGTCGACCAGCTCCTGGGCGATGTCGCCGTGGAGGTAGTTGCTCGCCGACTTCGCCCCTTCGACGGGACTCAGCTTTTCCTTAGCAGCAGGCTTTTCCTGGGTTTGGAGATCGCTCATGTCAGGCGTGTGTAACCGCAACCGCATCCTTGCGGCTCCTTATAAATTGCCCAGATGGGTCAAATTGACTGGAATTACCATGATAGTCCTCGGGCCGGAGTGCGGCCATATCGATCCAAAGTAGGCCTCTCGCTCCGCGAGAGGCTTTCCATCTCGCGGAGCGAGATGGCTACAATGTGGCCCATGAATTCCGACCTTTTTTCCAGCCCAAGGTTCGCTTGCGGATTAGCCAGCCGGCTCAGCGTGTGGCTGGCCACGGGGGTCGGAATCGGGCTGGTGACGCCCGCCCCGGGGACGGTCGCCGGCCTGTGGGGCGTGGCCCTGGCCGCAGCCATCGACCAAATTCCCGAGCGGACCGTCGAGTGGATCGTCATCGCCGTTCTGGTCGTGCTAGCCATTCCCCTCTGTAAATTGGCGTCCGACGCCCTGCTTTCCGACGGCGACCCCGGGCCGATCGCACTCGACGAGATTGTCGCCCTGCCCATCGTGTTCATCGGCGTCGACGGGCTCAATTGGCCGCGGCTCATCGCCGGATACCTGCTATTTCGCCTGTGCGACGTCCTCAAACCGTGGCCGGCTCGACAGGCTGAGCGCCTGCCCGGCGGCCTGGGCATCGTCGCCGACGACTGCGTGGCGGCGGTGATGGCTTGCTTGCTGCTGCACGGCGCGCTGTGGGTGGACGAGCGGTTCGATGTGAATTGGCTCACATCCGCCGCCTGACGCGTTCGGATGTCGCGCGTGTAGAATCAGGCCCACGCCGGGGCCGAGACGGCCCGGCTCGCTCTGAATTTCGAACCCTGAACCCTGAACCCTCCCGCATGCCTGCCCAACTGCTCGACGGCAACGCCCTCGCCCGCCAGATTCGCAAAGAGCTAACCGAGGAAGTCGCCGACTTCATCGAGAACAACAGCGCCGTCCCGACGCTAGCGGCGGTGCTGGTCGGCGACGATCCGGCGAGTCAGGTGTACGTTCGTAACAAGCGGCGCGACTGCGAAGAGGTGGGCATCCAAAGCCAGCTTCACAAACTGCCGGCGAGCACGACGCAGACCGAACTGCTTAATCTTATTGCGAGACTCAATCGGGACGACGCAATCCACGGCATCCTCGTGCAACTGCCGCTGCCGCCGCAGATCGACACGCGCGCCATTCTCGAAGCGGTCAGCGCGAACAAGGACGTCGACGCGTTCCATCCGGAGAACGTCGGGTTGGTCGTCCAAGGCCGGCCGCGATTCCTCCCCTGCACGCCGGCGGCGGTGCAGCAGATTCTCATTCGCAACAACATTCCCATCGCCGGCCAGCACGTGGTGGTCGTCGGCCGCAGCGACATCGTCGGCAAGCCGCTGTCGATCATGCTCGCCCAAAAAGGCGACGGCGCCGACGCCACCGTTACGTTGTGCCACAGCCGTACGCGCGAATTGGCGGCAATAACCCGCCAGGCCGACATCCTCGTGGCCGCCGTCGGCAAAGCCAAATTCATCACCGGCGACATGATCCGCCCCGGGGCGACCGTCATCGACGTCGGCATCAACCGCACCGACGCCGGCCTGGTGGGCGACGTGGATTTCGAGTCCGCCGTTGAAGTTGCCGGCCGACTTACCCCCGTCCCCGGCGGCGTCGGCCCGCTGACCCGCGTGATGCTGCTGGTGAACACGCTGACCGCAGCGCGGCAGTTGGAGACCTGATCGTCTAGAACCCTGTCACTCCGAGGTCCGCCGAGGAGTCCAGTCTGTGTACAGACGCTGGCCCCCTCGGCGGACCTGGGGATGACTGGGTTCCCGTTTGATTGCTTTCGCCCCGCCCAGTGGTATGCTGGCCGATCGGCGAGCCGGGCCGTCTCGGCCCCGGCGCGCGGCAATCGCCCTCTCCTCCTCCAAGGCGCTCTCCCATGTCCGAAGCCCCCGATTCCGGCTCCTTCTCCCTGGGCCGCGTCCTCCTGCTGGTCATTCCGCTGGCGCTCATTGCCTGGGCCGCCAAGATGTACAGCGGCAACTTGGAAAGCGACGCTCAACTTAATCTGGAACGCACCATGGCCAGCCGCCTGTTCGGCGGCGCCGCAACCACGACGCTCGACAAGAAGTATGCTGATGCCGACGGCGACTTAGTTGCCGATCCTCCTCAGGATGCAGCGAAGCTGAACGACCCGAAAGAGATCAACTTCTCGTACGTCGCTTCAAGCGACACGGAGAACGAACAAGAGGCCTGGAAGGAGTTCATGGCCGCGCTCGGCGAGCGCCTTGGCCGCAAAGTGAACTATGTCGCCTACAACGACGTCGACGAGCAGATGCGCGCCCTCGATGCCGGCGAGCTCCATGTTACCGCATACGCCACCGGCGAAGTGCAGGCCGCGGTCAACGAGGCCGGCTTCGTGCCGGCGGCCTGCTTTGCCGATGCGGAGGGCAAGTACAGCTATTCGATGAAGATCATCGTGCCGGCCGACAGCCAGATCGAGAAGCTCGAGGATATCCAGGGCAAGCGGATGACGTTTGTCCGTCCGCGCTCGAACAGCGGTTGCACCGCGGCGCTCGTGCTGCTGATGAAAGAGCACGGTCTGCAGCCCGAGCGCGACTACAGTTGGGGCTTCTCCTACGGCCACGAGAACTCGATCCGCGGCATCGCCGACAAGGAGTTTCAGGTCGCCGCGGTGGCCAGCGACATCCTCGACCGCATGATCGCAGGCGGCGACGTCGAGAAAGATGCCATCCGCGAGATCCACGAATCGAAGCCCTACCCGCCGGGCGTCATCGGCTACGCCTACAATCTGACGCCGGAGCTTCGCGAGGGCATTCGCGAAACGCTGCTCGGCTTCGAGTGGGAAGGCACCGGGCTGGAGAAGACTTATGGGGCTTCAGGCGTGAAGTTCGCGCCCGTCAACTACAAGAATGACTGGGCGCCGGTGCGAGAAATCAATGAAACCGGCGGCGAGCTGTTTGCCAAACTCGGCTCGCCGGCTATGTAGCCCGGCCATCCTGGCCGGGTGAAATCGCCGAGCCAGGATGGCTCGGCTATATAGTGCGTTGCCGCTGAGCTTCATAAAACAGCACCGCTGCCGTCGTCGACACGTTCAGACTGTCGGCAATCCCTCGCATCGGCAGCCGAATCCCCGTCACGTCGCTGCCATTCCACGCGCCGCTGAGGCCTTCGGCCTCGCTCCCCAAGACAATCGCCGCGCCGCCGCGATAGTCGGCGTCTGTGTACAGCAGCTCCGCTTCCGGCCGCGCGGCATAGACCTTAACACCCAGCCCGCCGAGCCACGCGAGCGTCTCCTCCGTGCTCGCGATGCACACGTTCGGATCGAACACCGTGCCCAGGCTCGCACGGATCGTGTTCGGGTTGAACAAATCCGTGCGCGGATCAGCGATCACAACGGCGTCGACGCCGGCGCCGTCGGCGCTTCGCAAGATGGCGCCGACATTGCCGGGCTTCTCGACCCCCTCGATGACGGCGATCAACGGTGCGGCCGGAAGAGCGACCTGACCCAACCCCTTCGCTTGTCGTAGATCCGCCGTGGCGGGCGTCTTCGCGACCGCGAGCACGCCAGTGGCCCGCTCTCCAAAGGCAAGCTTCTCAAACACCTCCGCTGTCACCGTCGCGACGACCGGCGACGACTGGCGAAGCCGCTCTGCCGCCTGGCGGGCCTCCCCGTCCACCAGCAGCGGCTCGCAGATGAACGCCTCGACGACGTCGACGCCGCGCTCAATGGCCCGCAGAATCTCCCGCCCGCCGTCAATGAGAAACCGCCCCTGCTTCTGCCGCTGCCGGGCATCGCGCAACTTCGCCGCCTCCTTCACGCGAACATTCTGCCGGCTGGTGATGTGCTGCATAGGATCGTCCTCCGCGCTTGATGGCGATTGCTAGTCTGCAAGCCGTCCTAGCGCGTCATCATCCTCTTGCAGCACCTCGTCTATTGCTCGTAGCTGTTCTGAGAGTTCGGCGTTAATCCGCCGAAGTATGACGCAGTCATTTAATTTCAGCACTTCGACATCGCCGCCACCCCGGACACCCAGCATATCCAAAGCCTCCGCCGGTAGGATTATGCCCAAGGATCCGCCGACTTCTATATCGTTTGTAATCCACATGGTTTGCCTCAGTAGATGTCCTAGAGCCATCCAATTAACTCGGCCAGCGTGCATACAGACCGCTTTGCAATCGACGACCATCGGCCGTTTCAAGGTACAACTCTCCGGTCCGCGGCGGCTGGCCGCACTTCCCGAAGATGCCCTCGCTGAGATACGCCGAAAGCTCCGCAGGGCCAATCCCCGGGGAGTGACAGGTGAGCAGCACAAACTTCGGCCGCCGCTCGGTCAGCTCGCCGCAAAGCTCCAGCAGCGTCAAGAGATCGCGCTTGATGATCCACTCCTCGCCCTTCGGGCCGTGGCCGTACGTGGGCGGATCGAGGATGACGGCGTTGTAGCGGTTGCCGCGCTTCACCTCGCGGCGGCAGAATTTCATCGCGTCTTCGGCAATCCGTCGGATCGGCCGATCGCCGAGGCCCGAGGCGTTGGCATTTACGCCGGTCAGTCCCACCATGCTCGACGCTGCATCAATGTGAACGACTGAGGCTCCTACAGCCGCGAGCGCAAGCGTGCTGCCGCCGGTGTAGCCAAAGAGATTGAGCGCCTTGATCGACTCCGTTGAGCGCGACGCCTGCCGCGCAAGCCATTGCCAATTGCTGAACTGCTCGGGAAATACGCCAACCTGACCCGATGGCAGCGGCAACACACCGAGAGAGAACTCGTGGCCCGTCTCCAGCGGAACTTTCAGCCGCGGCGGCGCGGGCCACTCATCTGTCGGAGGCGACCACTGGCCCGCCGCGGTCCGATCGCCGACGAACTTGCCCGTGGCCCCGGCCCACTCGCGCGGCTTGGCCTTCTTAACGCGAACCGCAGCCGGCGCCGGACGATCAAGCACCCAGTCGCCAAACCCCTCCAGCTTCCGCCCGTCGCCGAAGTCGATCAATTCATACTCAGGCCACGCGGTGCTCATGGCACGAACATAGAGCTACAGAAGAGGTAACAGAAGGTCGCAAAGGACGCAAAGAATCAGAAAAGGGAAGGTGCAAGAAACGGAGAAGCGAACCGTCAGTCAATTCAATCCATTGACCTTGTATTCTTTGCGACCTTTGCGCCCTTTTGTTCAAGTCTTATTTCTCTTCCTTCCCTTCCTGTTCCAGCAGCGGCCGCAACAGTTTCGCCCAAATGTCGTACCCGGCGTCGTTCATGTGGAGTCCATCGTCGACAAAGACGTCCTTTCGCGGCGCGCCCGATTCATCGAGCATCGCCGGCCATACGTCGAGGTACTCGATGTCGCCCAGTTCCTCGGCGTCGGCGGCAATCAGCCGGTTGGCCTCCTTAATCTCTTCGGCCAGCTTCCACCGCGCAATGCTCGGCTTGATCGCGATGAACACGATCGGCAACTCCGGTTGCGGTTTGCGGACCTTCTCGACGAACGCGCGAAAATCGTCGCGCACCTGCTCCGGGCTCTTCCCGGCCGCGATGTCGTTGTCGCCGGCGTAGAACACCACCAGCCGCGGCTGGTGGATGGTCACCAGTCGATCGGCATAATGCGTCGAATCGCAGATCTGCGAGCCGCCAAAGCCGCGGTTCACCACCGGTAAGTCCGGAAACCATTTCTCGAGTTTCCAGCCGCGGATGCTGCTGGACCCCAAAAACAGAATCCCACCCTTCGGCGGCGGCATCGTGCGGTCCTCTTTCTCGAATTTAGCGATCGCCTCGGCCCAGACTTCCGGCTTACACGGAATCCGCTCCTGGGCGGCCAGGGCGCCTGAAATGCTGGCGCCAGCCAGCGCGGCAAACAGAACTACTCGGTTCAGGGGACGAACTCTCATGGCGGCGTGCTCTTGGGCGTGGGCCCCCGGTCAGTGACCGCGGCCTCAGTGGGGGCGTGAGTTGCGGCGGGCGCCTGGCGGGAAATTCTTCGACGTTGGAAACTTGCTGGACGGGCGTACAATACGGGATTCGCGCGACTGGGCTCGAGCCCAGTCACCCCGAGCTGAACTCTGTCACCCCGAGGTCCGCCGAGGGGTCCGGCGCGAGTACCGCGCGCCGGATTCTTCGGCGGACCTCAGAATGACCTCCCTCTAGACTCTCGCCCGCACGGACGTATGCCCGCTTCCGACATCATTATCAAAGGCGCTCGCGAGCACAACTTGCGCTCGGTCGACGTCACCCTCCCCCGCAACCAGCTCATCTGCCTCACCGGGGTGTCCGGCAGCGGCAAAAGCTCGCTGGCCTTTGACACGGTTTTTGCCGAGGGCCAGCGGCGGTACGTCGAGAGTCTCTCGACCTTCGCCCGGCAGTTTTTGGGCCAGATGCCCAAGCCCGACGTCGACCACATCAGCGGCCTGTCGCCGTCGATCTCGATCTCGCAGAAGTCTTCCGGCAACAACCCGCGGTCGACCGTCGGCACGATCACCGAAATCTACGACTTTCTGCGCGTGCTGTATGCCCGCGTCGGCCAGGGGCACTGCCCGCAGTGCGGGCAGGTGATCACCGCGCAGTCGCGCGAGCAGATCATCGCCCGCATCGAGGCCCTGCCGGCGAAGACCAAGTTCATGGTTCTCGCCCCGGTCGTCCGCCGGCAGAAGGGCGAGTTCAAAGACTTCTTTGTCGACTTGCAGAAGCAGGGCTTCGTCCGCGCACGCGTCGACGGCCGCGTCGTGCTCCTGAGCGACGACCTCTCGCTCGACCGTCAGATGCGGCACGACATCGAGGTGGTGATCGACCGCCTCGTTGCCGGCCCGAACAACCGAAGCCGCCTCGCCGAAGCCGTCGAGCTCGGCCTGAAACTCGCCGCCGGCAATCTCATCGTGGCTCTCGAAGACGACGCCGCCGCGCCTCGTGTTAGCCGCGACGCGCCAGCGGAGCGATCTTCTTCTGTGGGAGGCGTCTCCGACGCCGATGGCGGCAACCATGGCGACGCGGAATCGGCTTCGGAGACGCCGCCCACAAAAAAGCGCGGCAAACACTCCGCCAACCCAAACGACCTCCACCTCAGCGCCGACTACGCCTGCAACGCCTGCGGCCTGAGCTTTCAGCCGCCGACGCCGCAACTGTTCAGCTTCAACAGCCCGCAGGGGATGTGCACCTCGTGCGACGGGCTGGGCGAGATGTTCAGCTTTGACCCCGAGAAGCTCGTTCCCGACGAGTCGAAGTCGTTCGCGCAAGGCGCCATCGAGCTGATCGGCACGTGGAAGGACCTGGGCCGGTGGAAGCGGCACATCTACGCCGGCGTCGCCGAGACGATGGACCGCAAACTAGGATTCGACGAAGGCACGATGCTGGAGAGGCCGTGGGCCGAGCTGAATGACCAGCAGCGCCGCATCTGGCTATGGGGCGCCGAGGGCGAGCACATCACCTACACCTGGCGCAACGGCAAGAATTCGCAAAAGTACGGCGGCACGTGGGACGGCGTCATCCCTGAGCTGCTCGAGAAGTATCGCTCGGCGAAGGCCAAGCCGCTGATCGCCAAGCTCGAGCAGTTCATGAACGTCATCGGCTGCCCCGATTGCCATGGCGAGCGGCTGAACCCGCAAGCCCGCGCCGTGCGGATCACCACGGCGAGCTCCGCATTTCGCGAAGAGGCAAGCCGTACGCTGCCCGAACT
>DASVCM010000887.1:0-4077 GCA_036381635.1 Lacipirellula sp. | reverse complement strand
TCGCATTGCGATCCCATGCCGTGTCGATCATCACCGTCTCGGTGACGCGCGGCGCGTTGGCTGGAATCGCGCCATAGACTACGTCGGCTGTATGATGCGCCGTCACTTGGGCAACCGGAGTGGCGGCGAGCCTATTTGACTCCCAGGTGAGCACCGCCTGATCCAGGACGTCGGATACCGGCGTCGCCGGCGTCGCGGCGACGCCCGCGGCCCGCGCGGCAAATGCATCATTAATCTCGATGTATAGCGGATGATTGCTTGGCAACACGGTAAGCACCGTTTGCAGTGCGCGGCCCGCTTCTTCCTTCTGGGCAGTCGTGCCGCCGCCGCCGGCCCACACCTGTTGCGCGAAGGCGAGCGCCTGGGAGGCGTTGGCTAGCTCGGTGGAGCGCGACGTGGCCTCGGTCGTGCCATTGCGGAATCCACTCGCCCAGGCCAGCCCGGCTTCGCGCAAGACGGCGTTCCCGCCCATGGTGACGAGATTCGTTCCGCCCTGCTCATAGCCCCAGCCGGTTCCGCCCGTAATCAGTCCGCCGCCTCCCTGCACGAACGTTCTCAACGCATTCTGCTGGGCGGTGGTCGTGCCGGGGCCAATTTCGGCGATCAGCAAATCGGCGCCGGCCAGGCCGTTCTGCCAATCGCTGCGAAGCGTGACGTTGGTATATCCCTGGCCGAGAAGCCAGGTGCGCGTTGAAGAGACATTCGTCACGATCGCCGCGCCAAGGCCCGCCCCGTTTGTCGTCCAGGAGACGCTGTTGCGGTAGAACTGCCCGGTATCGAGCGTACCGCCATGCGCGCCGAAGTTGACGTACCCGTTGTGGCCCAAGGCGACGACCTTGCCGCTTCCCCAGATCGCAGCGGCCACCATGGGGCGGTAATCGCCGTCGTGGATCACGCCGAAGGCGCCTTGGCCCGCGCCCGCGCCGGGCGGGTCGAAGACGGCGATTTGCCCCGGCGCCCCGGAGACCGCGATGTTAGCAACGCCAGCCAGCAGCGCATTGCGGGCCGCTTCGGCGTCGGCGGGCGCCACGAGGTTGGCGACTTCATCGCCGCCGCCGTCAGTCGGCGGCGCTATTCCGGTAGATTCCCCGACATGCCGCTGCCAAGTCAGAAAATCGCGGCCGTCCACGTCGCCGTCCGCGTCGGCGTCCCCCGCGATGGGAATGACGCCTCCGCTGGCGCCAAAGCCTGGCTTCCACTGATCGACCAGATCGGCGCCATCCACACTGCCATCATGGTCAAAATCACCCACCAGGGCTGCGATGAGATGATTGATATTCGGGGCGGAGGCGGGGCCGTACTCGGCGTTCCAGGCGGCCTCCACGATGGCCCAATCGGCGAGATCAGTCGTCTCGTCGAAATTCAAGTCGCCGCGGCGCACCAACTCGCCGGGCGGCAACGCCCCATGCTGCTGTCCCCAACCAGCCATAAAGGCAGTCAGATCGGCCTGATTGAGATGGCTGTCCAGCGTAACGTCGGCCGCATCGTACGGAAGGAGGACGCTCTCGCTGCCCGCCTCGGCGATTTCGATGAAGTTGATGCGCGTAGCACGGTCTGCCGCAGCGCCCTGGTCCAGCGTGAGCCGGCCGTCGGTCACCGTGACGAGCTGCGTTTTCCTGGCGAACTGATTGGCGGCCAGCGGCAGCCCCGCCCAGTAGCTAACGCCCTCCACATTCAGGGTGTGCGTGCTGGGAAAGCCGGCGTCGCCAATGGAGGCGGTGACCAGATAACTGCCGTTGGGCAGATCGATTTCCCAGTTCTGGCCTTGGTGGAAATGGACCAGCGTATCGAGCCGTTGATCCGCGTTGACTTCTCGATCCCGATCGAAGTCGGTGTGGTCGCTCGACCAGCCATAGGACCAGCCGTTGCCGCGGTCGCCGAAGATGATGCCGGAATCAGGAAGGTAGCCGGCGGGGATGGGCGCGGCGTCGAGCTGGAAATTGATCTTTACCACCGGGTCGCCGCTGTCGCCAAAGAGTCGCGCGTCGGCCCAGTCAGCGTGGTCGGATCCGTTGCCATTTCCCCCTTCGGTGACCACCAACCGCAGCTCGTTCACGCCGGTCACATCGACGTTTACCGTTTGGGTCGCTGAGGCGTTGGTCATCAAGCCGCTGCTAAACACCTCAACATTGTCGGCGAACACTTGAAATTCAACCGATCCGCCTGGTGCGTTTTCATCGTCAACGCCGATGTCGGAAACGAACCGATTGAAGCCGCCGGCCAGGTTGTAAACCACTTCCGAATGTGAGTGAACGCCGAGCCCCTTGGCATACGTCACTCCGTTAAGCGTGATCGGGTTGCCGTCGCCGGCCGCTGTCTCTCCGTTGCTCATGTCGCGTTCCAGCGGCCCCCAGCCATTGACGGGGAGGCCCACCGTCGGCAAATCGCTCAGGTACACCGGAGCACCCGACACGCCGCGGTAAAGCGCAACGTACGCCGTATCATCTTCAGGCGTCGAAATCGCCCGCTGGCGCGTGGTGACGCCGTCGATCCACTGATCAAAGAACCCCAGCGTTCCGCCCACCTGCTGCGAGGCCGGGACTTCGATGGTTCGCTCGACGTTCACCACGCCGGTGACGTCGTGCGGCGCCGTTTTCGCCAGGTTGTCGACGAATACATCGCCGACGCCGCCCGGCATATTCGTCTGCACGACGAAATCGCTCTTCTCGGGGATGACATCGCGGAACGTGGTCGTCGTGAGGCCTGCAGAATCGGTGACCGTCAAATTGATCCGGTACCAGACGTCGTGGGCCGTCTCGGTGTTCGTCGGAATGGTGAACTGCCCGCCCGTGACGCCGGACGTGGGCGGAATCAGCGGATGAGAGTGGACGTTGTGATGAAAGTCGACTCGCCATGTTAGCGCCGAAGCCGGCAGCGCGCCGTCTTCGAGATCGCTGGCTGAACCGGAGTAGGTGATCGTGTCGCCAGCCCGGTACGTAAGTCCCGACGGGGGCATGTCGATCACCGGCGCGGGACGGGTGTCGCTGGTGACGCTCAACGTGGCGATATCACTGGTCGCGGACCCGAAGCTGTTGGTCGCCACCACGCGAAACTGGGCGCCATTGTCGGCCAGCGTGACGTCGGGAATCGACAGTGTTGCAGCCGTTGCCCCGGCAACGTCAATGAAACTCGCGCCATTGAACCGCTGCCACTGAAAATTGATGGGCGTCGTGCCCGAAGCGCTAGTCGTGAACGATGCGTCCTCGCCGACCGACGCAAGTTGATTCACAGGGTTGAGCACGATCTGCGGCGGAACGTTCGCCGTGTACTGCACCTTGCGAACAGTGCCCGTGCCGATGCCCGGGGCGCCGCCGGCGCCGGCCCCGCGCGAGATGTAGTACATCGATCCGTCCGCGGCGAACTCGATGTTCATCGGGTACGCGGCGTCGGTGGCGAACACCTGGGAGCTGGCCGGATTGTTCGGGTCGATCACCCGAATCTGGCCGCCGCAGAACTCTGAAAAGAAAAACTTGCCGTCGTACTGGGCGGGGAATTGGCTTACGCCGTCGCTATTGAAAGCGCCGCCGGTAATCGCACAGCCCGTGGAGTGCGAGTAGGCGTGAACCGGATTTGTAAAGTTGGGGAAGGATGCGGGGTTGAACATCCCTTCGGTCGATGGCCAACCAAAATTCAAGCCCGGGTTGGTGGCATCGTTAATTTCCTCCCACGAACCCTGTCCGACGTCCGCCACAAAATAGCGGCCGGTCACGGGATCAAGATCGCCGGCGAACGGGTTGCGCAGGCCGCTGGCCCAGATATGATCTCGCCAGGTGACGCCGTCGGCCGCATTGTAGAAGGGATTGTCCGTGGGAATGCTGCCGTCGGCGTTCACCCGCAGAATCTTGCCCAGCGGCGATTCCATGTCTTGCGAAAGCGCCGCCTGCTGCGATTCGCCAATCTGTACCCGCAACGTGCCGTCCGGTGCGAAATGGATTGCTCCGCCAATGTGCCAGGGCGGATTGCCGTACGTCGACAGATTAGGGAGGTCCAATAGGACCACTTCACTGCCAGCGAGGATCGTGTTCTCAGTCGTTGGATCGACCGTCAGCCGACTGAGCCGATTGTGGGGCTCAGGCG
>DASVCM010000886.1:0-7403 GCA_036381635.1 Lacipirellula sp. | reverse complement strand
CGGCACCGTGACCGACGACGCCCTGCTGGAGCCCTGCACCGCCAATTACCTGCTCGCCCTGGCCACGAACCACCCGTTCGCCGCTTGCGGCTTGGCCTGGATCGACCTCTCCACCGGCCGCTTCGAAGCGTCTGTAGTCGCCGCCGAGCGCCTCGGCGACGAGATCGCGCGCATCGCGCCGGTCGAAATCCTCGTCCGCGACGACGCCGATGAACTTCCCGCCGAGTGGACCGAAGGCCGGATGGTCACTCGGCGCCCCCCCTGGGCCTTCAGCCGCGAGGCGGCCGCCGCGTCGCTCGCGCAGCAGTTCGGTACGCAATCGCTCGAAGGCTTCGGCTTCGCCGACGACGACGGCCCGGCGATTCAGGCCGCCGGCGCCATCCTCGACTACCTTGCCGAAACGCAGAAGTCGTCGCTCGCACATGTCGATCGGCTCATCCCCTATCGTCGCGAGACGCGGCTCGAAATCGATCATGCCACCCGGCGGAGCCTGGAAATCTGCCAGACGATCCGCGATGGACGCCGCGAGGGATCGCTCCTGGGCGTGATGGATCGCACCGTCACGTCGATGGGCGCCCGCCTCCTCGGTCAGTGGCTCGCCGCGCCGTTTACGGACGTTGCGGCTATCGACGCCCGGCTCGACGCGGTCGCGGAACTCCATGCCGACGCCTCGTTCACCGCTGAACTTCGCGAATCGCTCAGCTCAATCTACGATGTCGAGCGGCTGTTGGCCCGCGTCACGACGGGCCGCGCCACGCCCCGCGATCTGAGCTTCATCGGCCGCACGCTCCGCTGCCTGCCGAAAGTGAAGGCGAAGCTCGCCGACCGCAAGTCGCAACGACTATCGCAGTTGGAACAGCGCATCGACCTCTGCGCCGACGTCCGCGGAAAGCTCGAAGCGGCGCTGGCCGACGACTGCCCGCTAACGGCGCGCGAAGGCGGCTTCATTCGAACGGGCTTTCGCGCCGACCTGGACGAGCAGCGCGAGCTTGCCAAAGGCGGCAAACAGTGGATCGCCGCCTATCAGGCCGAGGCGATCCAACGGACCGGCATCGCCTCGATGAAGGTCGGCTTTAACAACGTCTTCGGCTACTATCTCGAAGTCACGCACGCCCATCGCGACAAGGTTCCACCCGACTTCATTCGCAAGCAAACGCTCAAGAACGCCGAGCGCTACGTGACGCCCGAGCTGAAGGAGCACGAAGAGAAGGTCCTCGCCGCCGAGGAAAAGTCAAAGGACATCGAGTACGACCTGTTCATCGAGCTGCGCGAGACGGTCGCCGCCGCCGCCCGCCGCATCGTGGCGACCGCCGAAGCGCTCGCCGAGATCGACGTGCTGGCCGGCCTCGCCGAACTGGCCCGCTCACGCAACTACGTCCGCCCCACCATCACCGCCCAACCCGTACTCGAAATCACCGCCGGCCGGCATCCCGTGCTCGACGCCACCGAGCCGCAGGGCACGTTCGTCCCGAACGACCTGCGCTGCGCTGCGGCCGAGGGTTCAGGGTGCAGGGTTCAGGGTTCAGGAAAGGCGGAGGAACCGTGTATTCCTGAACCCCGAACCCTGACCCCTGACCCCCCTACTGTCCCCTGTCCCCTGTCCCCTGGTCCCTCCCTCTTGCTCATCACCGGCCCCAACATGGCCGGCAAGAGCACCTACATCCGCCAAGCGGCGCTGCTGACGCTGATGGCGCAAGTCGGCAGCTTCGTTCCCGCGCGCAGCGCAACCATCGGCGTCGCCGACCGCATCTTCGCTCGCATCGGCGCCAGCGATGACCTGGCCCGCGGCCGCAGCACGTTCATGGTCGAGATGACCGAAACGGCCCGCATCCTCAATACGGCCACGCCCCGTAGTCTGGTAGTCCTCGACGAAATCGGCCGCGGCACCAGCACCTACGACGGTCTCTCGCTGGCCTGGGCCGTGGTCGAACACCTGCACGATTCTCTCGGCTGCCGTACGCTGTTTGCCACGCACTATCATGAGCTGACGAAGCTCGCCGACCAGCTATCGGGCGTCGCCAACTTTAACGTCGCGGTCCGCGAGTGGCAGGGGGAGGTAATCTTCCTCCACCAGATCATCGCCGGCGCCGCCGACAAGAGCTACGGCATCCACGTCGCCCAAATGGCCGGCGTCCCGCGCGAGGTGAATCGCCGGGCCAATGAAATCCTTGCCGGGCTGGAATCTGCCTCGCTCGGCAGCGGCGGCCCTGCGACGTCGAACGGTTCGCCGCACGCCAAAGCAGGCCGCCGCGTCGACCGCGCCGACCGTGCACAGGCCAATGGCCGCTTTCAGCTCACGCTGTTCGAGCTCGCCGCACACCCGCTGCTGGAGACGGTCCGTCAAACCGATGTCGACGCGCTAACCCCTCGCGAGGCGATGGAGTTGATACGCCAGTGGCAGGAGCAATTAGCGAGCGAACGAGAGCGTCAACCTCGCTGAGCGGCGCCTGGTGGGTCAGAGGAACCCTAGCGCCCCGAGGTCTTCTGAAGGGTCCGCTTAGATTCCTCGGCGGACCCCGGAATGACTCGATGGTCGCGCAAGCACCTTGAGCCGCTAACCAGCAGTTTCTCGTTTAGCCGGCCTAGTGACCCGCGGGCGCCGCCGGCAACGGCTGCAGGCGCACCGGGCGGCCCGCGGGCGGTCGGGATAGAGCGAAGTCGCCGCTGGAAGCGGTTATGAGGCCCCCCGCAAACCGCCAGAAACTTGAAGGAAACGCCACTCCTGCCAACAATGAGAGAGGCCGCACCAGGGGCTGACGCGGCCGGTCTCCGGAACAGGTCTTTTGAAGCACCCTCCTAGCATTGCTTGGCAGCCTGGCGTGACGTCTGGCTTTCGAGCGACTTGCCCCGTTTTTTCACCGCCGCCGCGAAGGGAGCGGTCGAGCATGCACCGCCTCCGAGCGATTTTTGCCGGCATCGTCCGGTCGATGCCGCGCGCCCTAGTCGCACTGGTTCTGTCGGGCCTGCCTGGCGCTTCTCTGGCCGCGCAAACCTGGCAGAGCCAGGTCGACTATACCAAGTTGCAACAGCGATTGGGCTCGTCGCTGCCCACCGGCGCCGGGGGCGTCATCTCGCAGGTCGAGGCGGGGCTTGGGTCCAGCGCCGCTTATTACGTCGACGCCTCCTCTCCGGAATTCGACGGCAGCCAGGATCCGACCAACACGCCGGTCACGTTCACCGATGGAAGCTTCATGGCCTCCAAAGGCGTCTCCGGCCACGCCACGAATACGGTCGGCGCTCGCATGTACGGCGATACCGAAAGCCTGGCGCCGGGCGCCAATAACGTCGTGTTGTACGAGGCGAATCACTGGCTGAGCAACATTGTCCGTTACAGCAGTTCGATGCCGCCGGACGCTCAGAATTACCGCGTTCAGAATCATAGTTGGGTCGGCACGCTGGCGACGGGCGATCCGCCGCCGCAGCCCTTTGTCGAGCATCCCAATAACGTCAAAGTGCTCCAGCGCTTCGACTACATGGTCGAAACGGCCAACGGCGGACAGGGCATGACCGCGGTCGTCGGGCTCAACAATAGCACAAATCCGATTCCCTACTTGTTGTCCCACAGTTACAACGCCATCGGCGTGGGAAAGACCGACGGTTTCCATAGCTCGGGCCTGACGCTCTCCCCGCCCACGGCGAGCTACGGCCCGGGCCGCAGCAAGCCGGATATCGTGGCCCCCCTGTCCAGCACCAGCGCCGCCACCGCTGCCGTGAGCTCCGCCGCAACGTTGCTCTACGACGCCGTCGAGGGAACTGCTGACGCCTCGAACAACGAGGTTATCAAGAGCATGCTACTGGCCGGCGCCACCAAGAACGAGTTCCCCACCTGGTCGCGCACCGCCGCCCAGCCGCTGGACGACACCTACGGCGCCGGCGAGTTGAACATCTATAACAGCTACCTGATTCAATTAGGCGGGCGGCATGCGGGTACGACCAATGCGCCAACTTCCGCAGCCCCGTCGTACGGCTGGGACTATCAAGACCACAAGAGCAGCCCATCGACGGGCGACATCTTCTACAATTTCGAGGTACCGGCGGGCAGCACCGCCCAGGAATTATCGGTCGCGCTTTCCTGGAACGCCGAGGTGACCGACGCCGACGCCGGGACCGGATTTGCCCCTTCCCATTCGCTGCAGAACTTGGACCTCAGGTTTTACGATTCCAACGGCACCTTCATGGGATCGCTGCTGGACCAGAGCACCAGCGCCGTCGACAACGTCGAACACCTTTACTTCACCGATCTCGCGGCTGGAACCTATACGCTCAAGGTCAGCAACGCCGCAGGATGGGATTATGGACTGGCCTGGCGGACCAAGACTCAGTTCAACCTGTTTTCCGGAGATTTCAACGGCGACGGCGCGGTCGACGGCGCCGATTTCCTGACCTGGCAGCGTAACCTTGGCACGCTGCTGGGCGCCACGGCCAGCGAGGGCGACGCCGACGGGGACGGCGACGTCGACGCCGAGGACCTGGGCGTATGGCGGGCTGGAATTATCGCCGCGCCGCCGGCCGCCGTTGCGGGGCTTGTCGGCGTCCCGGAGCCGGCAACGGGCCTGCTCGCCGCGGCGGGGCTAGGAGCCTTGTTTTTGGGCGCCCGCCGCGTTCGCGGCGGCAACCGCCGCGATTCTTTTCGGCGCTAGAACTTGGCTCCACCAGGGGCGCACGCGAACTATAATCGCGTCTGGCCCTTCCACCGGCGCGCCTGGGCTGACCTGAGCCCCCATCCAATGGGCTTGTAGGAGGCGTCTCCGACGCCGATTTCCGGTAGCTACTTACAAGGCCGTCGCGGTCTGAAATGCCGCAATCGCGGTCGGAGACCGCTCCTACAGATCTTCTTAGCAAGGCCGCGGCACAGTCGAGCGAAGTTGATGAAAAGAATTGCAGTGTTCATCGGTACGCGCCCTGAAGCCATCAAGATGGCTCCGGTCATTGCCGCCCTGCGGCAATCGGACGCCCTCGCGCCGGTCGTCATCAGCACCGGCCAGCACCGCGAAATGATCGATCAGGTCATCCGCCTGTTCGGCATTGAAGTGGACGTCGAGCTGGCCGCCATGGAGCCGGCGCAGACCCTGGCCGGCCTGACGTCCCGGCTGATCGAACGCATCGACGTCGCCTTGGGCGAATTGGCGCCCGACTTCACGCTCGTCCAGGGCGACACGACCACGGTGCTCTGTGCGGCTCTGGCGAGCTTCTACCGGCGCATTCCCTTCGGGCACGTCGAGGCCGGCCTGCGCACCGGGAATCTGGCCGCGCCCTTTCCCGAGGAGGCCAACCGTCGCTTGACGACGCCGCTGGCCGAGTTGCACTTCGCCCCCACCGCCACGGCCCGCGACGCTCTGCTCCGTGAGGGCGTCCGCGATGACCGGGTTCTGGTGACCGGAAACACGGTCATCGACGCCCTCCACATGGAGCTGGCGAGGCAACAGCGAGACGACGTTCGGCGAGAGATCGACGCCCACTTCGCAGAGCTGATCGGACCCGACTGGCGACAGCGCACGCTGGTGCTGGTGACAGGCCATCGCCGCGAGAATTTCGGCCCTGGATTCGAGCAGATCTGTACGGCCTTAGATCAGTTGGCGTCCCGTATGCCGGCGGTGCGGATCGTGTACCCGGTCCACCTCAACCCCCGGGTGAAGGAAGTCGTGCACGCCCGCCTGGCAAGCCGCGATAACATCCATTTAATCCCGCCCCAATCCTACGCCCAGTTCGTGGCGCTCGCGGCGGCGTGCCGGCTGATTCTCACCGACTCCGGCGGCGTCCAGGAGGAGGCCCCCACCCTCGGCAAGCCCGTGCTCGTGATGCGCGACACGACCGAACGCCCCGAAGGAGTCGCGGCAGGCGCCGTGATGCTCGTCGGCACTCATGCCGAACGCATCCTGCAAGAATCCGAACGGCTGCTTACCGACGACGCCGCCTACGACCGCATGGCGCGGGTCGCCAACCCCTACGGCGACGGCCGCGCGGCGGAGCGAATCGTGGAGCGGATTCGGCAGTACTTCGACGGACCGAAGGCGTAGGGTCGAACCTGGGCTTTCTCGTCAAAGGAAGGGCGAGGCTGCTGCCGAGCCGTGTCACGCGCTTCCCGGCTCGGCAGGAGCCTCGCCCTCCCAGTTCGCAATCCCGAATACGCTAGTAGGCGCCCCGGGTGAACAACACGGTCTTCACCGTGCGCACTAGCAAATAGAGATCCATCCACGGCGACCAATGGTGGACGTAATACATGTCCAATTGCACCCGTTCATCGTAGGTCGTATCGTTGCGACCGCACACCTGCCACAGGCCGGTGATGCCTGGAAGCACCGAGCTGACCGTTTCGAAATGCTCGCCGTACTTGGCGATCTCCGCTTCGACGATCGGCCGCGGGCCGACGATGCTCATCTCGCCGCGGAACACGTTGATGATTTGCGGCAATTCATCGATGCTCCATTTCCGCATCCACTTGCCAAGTCGCGTGACGCGGGGATCGTTCTTCAGTTTATGGTCTCGCTCCCACTCCGCGCGAAGCTCAGGATGTTTCGCCAGATGATCGTCCAAAGCGGCGTCGGCGTTGGCCACCATGGTTCGGAACTTCCATGCCTTGAAACGCGAATTCCCCCGGCCGACGCGCTCGTGGCCGTAGAACATCCGCCCCGGCGAGGTCAACTTAATCGCGACGCCTAGCACCGCAAACATCGGCAGCAAAAACAAGCTCGCCAGGCCGGCGATCGCCAGATCCATGCCGCGCTTGACCAATTGCGGAATGGGAAGCTGCAGATGCTGTTCGACCAGGACGCCCGACAGCCCCTCGTCGAGCTGATGTCGGTTCCAATGGTCCGGAATCCCCGTCAGCTTTGAGATGACAAAGACGTTGGGGACGTTGCCCAGATACTGCTCAATAGTGGATGTAACGCCATAGCGCAGTTGCCCGGCGTCCTCAGGTTCGACCAGGACCGCCCAATAGGCGTGGCGCTTCTCGGCAATGGCCCGCGCCTCGTTCCACGCCCCCACGTAGCGCGACGACTCGCCGTCGAGCTCCATCACGTGGGGATCGGCGACAACGCCGACGGGACGGAGCCCAAGCCGCCGATTGTTCAGCAGCCATTGATCGACGTTCAGCGCCGCCGAATCGTTACCGCACACCAGCGTAGGAAAGCCCCACCACGACGTGCGGGCCAGCGTCTTGCGCACGACGCTGCGCACGATTGGCGAGACGAACAAGCAGAGCCCGGTCGCAACCGTCAAATAGAGGAGCCGGTCATAAAAGAAATCGGCGTCCGGCCGCAGGCGCGCCAGATTGATCAACGCGACGACCGTGATCGATAACGACAGCCGTCGAATCTCATCCACCAGCCCCAGGCATACGCCCGGATACAAGCCCATCAGCGTGTTGATGAGAACGAGCGCCAAACCAACTGACGGAAGCC
>DASVCM010000885.1:0-12208 GCA_036381635.1 Lacipirellula sp. | reverse complement strand
ATGCTTGATCTGTCGACCTTCACGACGCCGCCCGCGCTCGCGGGTGCAGCCGGCTCAGCCGCGGGGGCTGGCGGTGGAGGAGCGGGCGCTTCGGCCTTCGGTGGCGCCGCCGGGGCTGGAGTCGCGGGCGCCTCCTCCGTCGGGGCGCTCGCTTTGCCGCGAGCTGCCGCCGGGATATCAGCCGTCGACAACTTCCCGCCGCTCGCCGGCTTAGCGGCCGGAGCTGCCGGCGCAGCCGCCGCAGCGCCGCCGCGCGCGGCTGCAAGAATGTCGGCGGTTGACTTCTTCGCCGGCGAGCCCGCGTCGCCGGCCGGCTTCGCCGGCGCGGCCGCTTTGCTGCCCGCTCCCTGCATGCGGGCCAGCTCCAGCGGCGATAGTTTCTTCTCACCCGCCGCGGGCGCCGCGGATTTCGCCGGCGCCGGCTTGGCCGCCGGCTTCGGTTCGGCGTGCTTGTCGGTCGCCGCCTTTGGCGCCGGTTTATCGACCACCGTCAGGCAGCTAACGTCGATGTCGAACCAGCCGATGTTCAGGTGATAGTCGAGGAACTCTACCAGCGCCCGGCCGGTCATATTCACCGTCTTCACCTGCCCCACGACATCGCGGAACCGGGCCAGCTCGGGCCGCGAGGCGTCTACCTTCACGTACTTGTCGGTGTACTGGGTCTTCAATTGTTCGGCGGTAACGGGAAAGACCATGGGTCGTGCGCTTTCAAGCGGAGCCGTAGCGAGGGCGCGCGCCGCCCAGCAGGCGGCGACAAGCAGGCGCCAGAACGAAAATTGTGGCGAAAAACGGCGTCGCTGGCAATGAGGGTTGAAGCTCGAGCTTCAACCAGCCGCGGCCTAACAGGCCGCCGGAGAAGTGGAGAAGAGGATCCACTCCGCTGCACCGGCGGGCTGTTAGCCCGCGGCTACTGCAATAGCGAGCATCGGCGTCACGCCCCCAGTTTTTCATTGTCACCGCGGACGCGCGGTTGCATAATCGCTCAGAACTGGACCATCGCGAGGATTAACCCAATGCAACATCTAAATTCCCGAGCCCGTCAAACCCTCTGGTCGCCGTTCCGCGCGGTCGCGCTGCTGCTCGGCGTGGCCACCATGGCCGCGTCGATCGGCGTCTGCAACGCCCAGGAGTACCTCACGGGCATTGAGTGGCAGGAGCCGCCGGTCGTCACGCCGGGCACGGCCAGCACGCAGGAGAAGCCGGGCGACCCGCCGTCCGATGCGATCGTTCTGTTCGACGGCACGAACTTCGACGCCTGGAACGGCGCCGAGCGGTGGAAGATCGTCGACGGCGCCGCTGTGGTGAACGGCGGCTCGATCGAGACGAAGCAGAAGTTCGGCGACTCGCAGCTTCACGTCGAGTGGTCGGCCCCCACGCCGCCGACCAGCCGCAGCCAGGGCCGCGGCAACAGCGGCGTCTTCTTCGGCGACTTCGAACTACAAGTGCTCGACTCCTACGAGAACAAGACCTACTTCGACGGCCAGGCCGGCGCCCTCTACAAGCAGCACCCGCCGATGGTCAACGCGATGCGGCCGCCCGGCGAGTGGAACGTGTACGACGTCATCTGGACGGCGCCGCGGTTCGACGAGAACGGCAAGCTGAAGTCGTCGGCGTACATCACCGTGCTCCACAACGGCGTGGTGGTGCAGAACCACTTCGAGCTGTTGGGCGGCACGTACTACAACCGCCCGCCGGAGTATCATCCGCCGAGCGAACTTTCGGTAAAGTTGCAAGATCACGGGAATCCGGTCCGCTTCCGCAACATCTGGATCCGGCCGCTGAAGCCGATCGAAGGGAAGCAAGCTCGCGAACCGTTCTTGCGGCACAACGGCAAGGAGACGCCGATTAAGAAGAAGGACGAAGCCGGCGGCTAATCAGGCACTAGGCCAAAGCCGATGCTACGCAATATTTCCAACGATACGTAGCTGGATAGGTAGAAGGCAAAGGGCTCGCCGGAAGGAAGAGCCATGCGTTGGCATCGTGGGGCGATTCGAAGGCCTTAACGAAATCGGTAGGTGCGTAGACGTCGCCTTCGGTCCATTTTAGCGGCGCGGCGATAACTATCGAGTGCGGCGGTCGATGAGCGAACGCCAATCCACCGGGCGTTCCAGTCCAAGTTGCTCCTTCGATCGTCTTATAAGCGATGCCGAGATATGCCGGCGCTCGATGCAACCGGACGGCAACGTCAAATTCGATGTATGGATTCGCATCATCGAAATGTGTCACCTGCACTGTTGCGGACCAATGGCCGTAGGCCGCGGAGCCCATGAGGAGAAGCGCCCTCTGCGCAGCGGCGTTCTCCACTTCTCGAAGTTCTTGAACGGGAAAACTCAGCGGCCAGCCTTCAAAGTCCTTGTCATCGACAGAATGTGCAACAGCGTCTACCGCGTCCTTGCGAAGGCCATACAGCGTTTGCGAAAAGCGATCGCTAACCCGCTCAAACGCGACGCGAACGCCAACGCCGCGGTTGTTCACGGCATCAAGCTTATAGGGCTTATTCGCGGCCATTCAGAGTCGCCCGATAAGAAGAGACTCACGCAAAGGCGCAAAGCTCGCAAAGGAATTCAACACAAAGCAGGAACACCAATCTGCGGCGATCTGCACTAGTATTGAATCAGCGTTCCTAATCTGTTTTGCATTCTCTTCTTTGCGAGCTTTGCGCCTTTGCGTGAGGCAAATCCCTCCCCTATCCCCTCCCTGCGAGGGAGGGGGAGTTCTACTCCTCGCCATCGTCTTCGACGGGCTGGCCGGCGCGCCAGCGGAGCGTTGCGTCGAGGAAACCTTGGATGTCGCCGTCCATTACCGCGTGGAAGTTGCCCTGGCCGTATTTGGTGCGGGCGTCTTTCACTCGCTGGTCGGGATGGAGGAAGTAGTTGCGAATCTGCGAGCCAAAGCCGGTCTTCGCCTGCTGCTGATACTTCGCGGCCTCGGCCGCCTCGCGTTTTTCTTCCTCGATCCGGGCCATGCGGGCCCTGAGCATCTTCCAGGCGGTTGCCCGGTTCTTGTGCTGTGAGCGCTCGTTCTGGCACTGCACAACGATGCCCGTCGGGAAGTGCGTGAGCCGGATCGCGCTGGAGGTCTTGTTGACGTGCTGTCCGCCGGCGCCGCTGGCGCGGAACGTATCCTCGCGGATGTCGTTCGGATCGATTTCGATCTCTGCGTTGTCGGAGATCTCCGGCGACACGTCGACCGCCGCGAAGCTCGTCTGCCGCTTGCCTTCGGCATTGAACGGGCTGATCCGCACCAACCGGTGCATGCCGGTTTCGCCCTTGAGATAGCCGTAGGACATCGGCCCGCGGATGGCGATCGAGGCGTGGTTGATGCCGGCCTCCTCGTTGTCCTGGCGGTCGATCAGCTCGACGTCGTAGCCGTTCTTCTCGGCCCACATCAGGTACATCCGCAGCAGCATCTCGGCCCAGTCGTTGGCGTCGGTGCCGCCGTCGCGGGCGTTGATCGTGAGAATCGAGCCGGCCGCGTCGTGGGGGCCGTTGAGCAGCGCGCGGAGCTTGAGGTCCTCAAGGATCTTCTCGATCCGCTGTACTTCGGCCGGCACTTCGCCCGCGAAAGAGGCGTCCTCCTCGGCCATCTCGATCATGGCCGCGAGGTCGTCGCTCGCCGCGAGGGCTTCGTCGAGCGGTTTGATGATCGCGGCGAGCGACTTCCGCTCGCCGACGCGCTCTTGAGCCCGCTCCTGGTTGTCCCAGAAGCCCGCGGCCGCCATTTCCTCGTCGATCGCCTTGATGCGGGCCTGCTTCTTCTCGACGTCAAAGAGAGTCCCGCAGTTGGACGATCGTCTGACGGATCGCTTTGGCACGGTCGTACCACTGGCTGTCCAACATCGGTGCGAGACTCCCTATATAGCCGAGCCATCCTGGCTCGGCGAAACCAAAACTAAACAATTGAAAATCAATCGCGCCCGGCCAGGATGGCCGGGCTATGTACTATACGGCCCGTCGACGCCGCCGACGAGGGCCTTTAGACTTGCACTATGGCACGGGTGGTACTGGCAATGTCGGGGGGCGTCGATTCGAGCGTCGCGGCCCATCTGCTCCTGGAGCAGGGGCACGAGGTGATCGGCGTTTTCATGCGCCACGGGCAGCAGTCGCCGGTGGCGTGTGCGAGCACCAGCGCTGCTGCGCCGCAGATCGACGCCGCCACTAGCCCCGACCTAGCTAGGTCGGGGCTGTTGCAGAGCGAGCTGCCGATCGTCAACCGCCTCGACCATAAGCAAGGCTGCTGTACGGCGGCGGACGCCGAGGACGCCCGCCGCGTCGCGGACCGGCTGGGCATCCCCTTCTACGCCCTAAACCTCGACCGCGAATTTGGGCGGATCATCGACTACTTCGTTGCCGAGTATGCCGCCGGCCGCACACCGAATCCGTGCGTGCAGTGCAACAACTGGATCAAGTTCGGGAAGCTGTTTGATTATGCCGACAGCGTCGGCGCGGAGTTTGTCGCTACCGGCCACTATGCGCAGCTTGGCCTGGACGAAACCGGCGGCCCTACTCTCCTCCGCGGCCGCGATGTCGCCAAGGATCAGTCTTACGTTCTTTTCGGCATCGAGCGAAAGTTCCTCAGTCGGATGCTTCTGCCCGTTGGTGAATACGAGAAGCCGGAGATCCGCCGCATCGCCGCGGGGCTCGGCCTGAACGTCGCCGCGAAAAAGGACAGCCAGGAGATCTGCTTCGTCACGAGCGGGCGATACGACGAATTCGTCAAGGGACGATTGAACGGCGGCGATGGTGCTGCAGCCAGCGGGCGATCGGGCGAGTTCGTGCTCACCAGCGGCGAGGTCGTCGGCCAGCACGAGGGAATCGAGGGGTTCACCGTTGGCCAGCGCAAGGGCCTGGGCGTCGCCCTGGGGGAGCCGAAGTTTGTCGTCCGGATTGAAGCGGATACCAAGCGAGTTGTGCTCGGCGATCGTGAAGAGCTGGGCCGAACTGAATTGACCGCCGTCGATTGCAACTGGCTCATTGAGCCAGACGAGCTGCCGTCGCACGGCGAGGTTCAGATTCGCTACAACGCCCGGAGCGCTGCCGCCACCATCGAGTTGACGCCCGCAGGCCATCTGCAGGTCCGCTTCGACGCGCCGCAGTTTGGCGTGGCGCCAGGGCAGGCGGCGGTTTGCTACGACGGCCAGCGCGTCCTCGGCGGCGGGTGGATTGAGTCGCATCGCCCATTTAGCCGCCGGTCAGTGACCGGGGTCTAAGTGGTGGCCTTGCAGCTGCGATTTTACAGATTCAGATACGGATTTGACTCCGCCGCTTCCTGCTGTTGCCGCTGGGTTTCGAGGAACGCCGCTACGGCTTGCCAGAGTACAAGCGTTAGCGGCAAGAAGCATACGAACGTTCGCAGTGCCAATTGGACTCGCGGCTTGAGGCGCTGGAGTCCAGGGATCCGCCCCGCGGACAGCACGACCGCGGCTGCGACGCCGATGGCCATCCATGGCGGCAGCGCCGAGTAACAGGCGGCAAGCAGCAACAGGGCGCCTGTCAGCACAATCACCGGGCCCGCCGCGGCTTCGGGGCCGGCCTTCGCGTTGACGATCCAAGCAACCACGACGCCGCCGCCGACGGCGGCCGCTAGGGCGCCGCATAGTTGGGCATACACAAACGTTCCCGTAAGCCCCACCGTCGCCGCGGCGCCGATTAGCGAGACGACGACCAGCAACGAGCGAGTTCGCGGCGCCGATTCGTGCGGGACCGCGGTCCACGACCACCACGCGACCAGCAGCAGGACGGCAACGCCGCCGAGAATGGCAACGGCTTGCGGCGCGCTCCACGCGTCGGTCGCGAAGCCCGACTGGCGAACCTCCTGGCTCGGCAGGTATTTGCCGCCCCAGAGAAGCCAGATCGGCGTCGCGACGCATAGCGGCACGGCAACCACCCAACGTAGCCAACCGCGCTGGCCTGCCGCTGCCAGCGCCGATGGCGCCAACGCCATGAGGGCGACAATCGGCAGCCACTCCTGCGCCATACTTGGCGACGCGAGCTTCTGCAGTGCCGGCCCGAGGCCGATATTCCGAGCCGCCAGGGCGGTCACTCCGGCGGCAAACCCGAGCACGACGCCCGCATTCCACGCGGCGCCCGCGCGCCGCGACGCCGCCCAGCTAACGCCGAAAGCCGCCGCGGCGAGGGCCATCGGCGTAAGCCCGCCGAGCAGCAGGATGTGAACAACGCCGTACATCGCAGAGCGTTAGCGAAGGATCGTGGCCGGAGTCGTCGGCAGTGCGCCGGTCGCCGCCGCAGGTCCAGCCGGCGCTGGCCCGCCGTCCTTACGGACGCCTTCGAAGCTAATCGTGATCGCCACCTCGTCGCCGACGCTTGGAATCATGTTGGTCATCCCGAAGTCGCTCCGCTTGAGTTTCGCCTGGCAGTTGAACCCGGTGCGGAATCCGCCGCCCGGGCCGGGGCCTTCGCCGAGCTTTTGTAGTTCGAGCGTCACGGGTTTGGTGACGCCGTGCATCGTCAGGTCGCCGGTCACCAGCAGCGTCATGCCGGCGTCGGTGCGCTTCCCCTCGACCTTCGTGCTCTTGAACGTAATCGCCGGGAACTGGCCGGCGTCGAAGAAGTCGGGCCCGCGAAGGTGCTCGTCGCGCTTGGCGTCGTTAGTGTCGATGCTGCTGGCGTCGATCGCCAACTGGAAGGTGCTTGCCTCGGGGCCCGCCGGGTCGAGCGTAAAGGCGCCGCTGACCTTGTTGAATCGGCCGTAGGTGAAGCTGTAGCCGAGATGGCTGACGCCGAAGATGACCGAGGTGTGCGAGTTATCGACTGCGAACTCGTCGGCGGCCCAACCGCGCGGGGTGACGAGCGACAGGCCTATGAGCGCCGCGAGGCCGAGGCTGAGTAAACGTGACATTGAATGACCTCCTGAATCCATGTTGAAGGGTTAGAGCAATTCGGTTCGCCAAGGGTTGCATTTTAAAGATCGCAGCCGGTTTGGGAATTGAATCTGCGGCCGGCCGAGGGAAGTTGCGGCGGCCTGCTGTTCAAAACCGAACGCTGGCGCCCTATGATGGCGGCGGATCGCACGTTCCTTTCGGGGCGAGAGTTATGAGCCTGAATGCACTGCCGCTGGCCGAGTTGACGCCCAACCAATGGGCCCTGATCGGCGTAATCGTCGTCGGGGTGATCTTCTTCCTGGTGGTGATGGCCGTCGTCCTGAACTTCGGCGGTCTATGGGTTCGGGCCTACACCTCCAACGCGCGGGTGAGTTTTTTCGAGTTGATCGGCATGAAGCTGCGGCAGGTCAATGCGTCGACCATTGTCGACGGCAAGATCATGGCCATGCAGGCCGGCGTGGGGACCGATCCGGAAACCGGCATCACCACCAAGCGGCTCGAGGCCCATTACCTGGCGGGCGGCGACGTGCCGCGTGTGATCAACGCGATCATCGCCGCCCAGCGGGCCGACATCGATCTGGATTTCGATCGGGCCGCTGCGATCGATTTGGCCGGCCGCGACGTGCTCGACGCGGTGCGCACGAGCGTCTACCCGAAGGTGATCGATTGTCCCGATCCGGAGAAGTCGCCCAAGGCGACGCTCAGCGCGGTGGCTCGCAACGGCGTAGAACTTCGCGTTCGGGCGCGCGTCACGGTGCGGACGAACATCTCGCAGTTGATCGGCGGCGCCACCGAAGAGACGATCATCGCCCGCGTCGGCGAGGGCATCATCACCTCGATCGGCTCTGCGGAAGACCACCTTGCGGTGATGGAGAACCCGGACCGCATCTCCAAGGCGGTGCTGAAGCGCGGGCTCGACGCCCACACGGCGTTCGAGATCGTTTCGATCGACATTGCCGACATCGACGTCGGCGAAAACATCGGCGCCCGGCTGCAGGCGGACCAGGCCGAGGCCGACATGCGAAAAGCGCAGGCCCTGGCCGAGCAGCGACGGGCGAACGCGATCGCCCTGGAGCAGGAGATGCGGGCCAAGGTGGCCGAGAATCGAGCGAGCGTCTACCTGGCTCAGGCTGAAGTGCCGCGGGCCATGGCCGAGGCCTTCCGCCAGGGGAATCTGGAGCGGGCCGGATCGAACGGCGCTCGTTGAGCGGCGAAGTCGTTCGACAGCGTCATTCTGAGCGAAGCGAAGAATCTAGCGCTACGCTAGATCCTTCACTTCGTTCAAGTTGACGCCCGCACGGTAACCACGAAAAACGCTCCAGCCGGCGGCTACGCGTAAGCGAGCACCATTCATTCTCCGAGCGCATACTCGAATAGATATTTGGCAACCTCGTCCTCTTGGGCGCTGATTTCGTCGACCAGCTTCCACCGCTCATTTTCGTAGACGAGCTCATAGGTCTTCGTCGTCGTTTCGCGTGATTCTTCCACGGTCCGACGGCTAATGCCGCTGTCCGCGGGAAGTTCTTCTTCGTCGCCGGTGGCTTCCAGCGCCGCAGAATCCTCTAGCAGGGGGTCCGGCATTTCCTCTTCCTCGGCCAGCGGATCGGGGATTTTCTCTTCCTCATCTTCCTCGGTTTCTTCTTCCGGCAGCCGCGTGGCGGACGCCGGCGGGTTGGCCAGTGCGATCGTGGTCTTGATCGTGACTTCGGCCCTGTACTTGTCCTGGTCTCCGCCGGGCGGGATGAGGCGATGCGATACCGTTCGCTGCGAAACCACGCCCGAACCCGCCGCGGCCGAGGCGTCTACGGCCGCGGTTCGTAGGCGGATCATGACCTCTTTAAGCTTCGACTCTGGAGAGTCGTCAGCTACCGGGACAGCGCTAGGGGAAGGAGAGTTGGATTCCTGACAGCCGCTGAACCCGAAAACGGCGATGGCAAGAAGGACCGCCAAGGCGGCGCGCGTGAGCGATACCAACTTGCATGAAGAAGCAGCCTTGCACGTGGGCATGGGTTTCATCCAAAAAAAGTACGCGAGCACAGCCTTCGTGCCGTGCTCGCGCAACGGGCGATTGGGTTAATTCGCGAATCTCAACTCTTGGAAATGTAAATCATCCTTACGGTTCGCCAAAGAGGTCGGCGGCTGCGGCGTCTTCGCCTTCGGCGGCTTCGTCCGCATCGGTCTCGGCGCCATCGTCTCCGACGGGGGCTTCCTCTGTGGTCTCGGCGGCTTCGTCAGCAGCCGGTTCGCCGAAAAGATCTTCGCCCGCGGCGGTCTCCTCGCCGGCAGCGTCGCTTGCCCCTTCCGCAAAGGGATCCTCGCCGGCGGCAGCGTCGTCCGCCGTATTCGCCGCGCCGTCCGAGTCGTCCGCGGGGGGCGCTGATTCTTCGGCGGCGCCCTCGGTTGTGGCGCCGCCGAATGGATCTTCGTCCATGCCTTCGGCGCCCGCGGCGCTTTCGGCGGCGGCTCCCTCGTCGGCAGCATCCGCGGCGGGTTCGGCCGCCTCCACATCACCAGAGTCAGCGGCCGGCGCTTCTCCGAACAGGTCGCCGGCAGCCGCTCCCTCGGCGGCCGGAGCCTCTTCAGCCGTGGATTCTTCGGCCGCAGGCTCCGCGGCGGCGTCCGTCGCTGGAGCACCGAATAAATCTTCAGCAGCAGTCTCCCCGGCGGCGGGCGCAGGTTCCCCGGCGGCGTCGGCAGCGGGCTCCTCTGCGGGCGGAGCGGTCGCGTCGGCGGCAGGTTCGGCGCCGAAGAGATCGACAGCGGCATCGGCGGCCGGCGCGGGGTCCTCAGCCGGAGTTTCGGTTGCCGGTTCTGCAGCCGGTACCCCGGCGTCCTCGGTCGCCGGCGCGCCGAAGATATCGGCGGCGGGATCAGCAGCCTCGTCGGCAGCCGGGACCGCGGCTTCGGCCGGCGCCGCGGCAGGTTCCGTCGCGGCGGGCTCGCCGCCAAAGGGATCCTCGGCAGCGGGCGCCGCTTCCGACGGTTCGCCGGCGGCGTCAACCCCGAAGGGGTCGGCTGCAGGGGCGGCATCGGCAGGGGCGGCCATCTCTTCCGTGGGCGCCGCAGGCTCAGTGGCCGCGGCCGGCTCGGCGCCGAATAGGTCGGCCGCCGCGTCCGCTGGAGGAGCGGCTGCAGGAGCGACGGGGGCGGCAGGCTCTTCGGCGGCCGGGGCGGCGCCGAAGGGATCGGAGGGCTCCTCCGTGGCGGCAGGTTCTTCCGCCGCCGCAGGTTCCGCGGCGGGTGGGGCGCCAGGTGCGAACACGTCAGCTTCCGCAGCGGCGTCGGCCGCCGGCGGGGTTGGTTCCGGCATCACCCCGGCTTCGGCTTCTGCGGCGCCAAAGGGGTCCTCAACGGCTTCCTCGGCGGGCGTGCTCGCCTCCGCGGGAACTTCAGTTTCAACCGCGGCCGCTGCTTCGGCCGCAGGCGGGGCGCCGAATACGTCTACGTCAACTGCGGCTCCGGCGGCCGCTTCCGCGCCGACGGAAGCGCCAGCGACGGCAGCGGGAGGCGTCGGCGGGACGGGTTCCGTGGTCCCGAAGATGTTGGCCGTAGCATTCGCGGCCGCCGCATCCGCGGGCGGCGCCTCGACGACGGCATCAGGCTCCAGGGCCGGCATGGGCGTTGCCGGCGCCGCGGCAGGCGCAGTTGCCGGCGTCGAGGGGGCAATCACCACAGGCGGCTGCTGCTCTGCGGGAGCGGCCGAGGGAGCGCCTGGCTGCGCAGGAGCTGCCAAGGCGCCGAGATCAACGGCCCGGGGCTGCCGCAGCACCTGCTGCTCGCGTGCCTGCGTTTGCTCGTAGCGGGTCTGAGCGATTTCACGGGCCTGCTGCGCCCGTTCGACGCGGGCATGCCGGCGATATCGCTCGAGCAACTGCCGATCGGTTCCCTGGATGCGAGTGAGCGCCGAGCTGACCTGGCTTCCGACTCCGGGATCGCGCGCTTCGTACGCGGCGCCGACGCGGAGGTCGTGCTCCGCTTCATACTTGCGGCCCTGGCGAAGGCGCGTTAGCGCGCGGAAGTAATACACCCGCGGGTCCGTCGAGCCGGCCGAGATGACATCCGAAAACTGCTGCTCCGCCTCATCGAGTCGGCCGGCAAAGTACGAGTGAACGCCGCGACCGTAGACGTCGCTCATGTCGACCGCGTATTGGGCCGCGGCCGACGAGCCGTTGGAAAACGAGGCGACGATTGCCACAAGCGAGGTCACGAGTGGCGCGAAAATGCGCGCCAGGCGGGTAGATTTCATGCTGGGTGCTCCGCCCCGAGCGGGGCGCTGTCGAAGGGTCAGAGGTGTACAGAACCTAAGGCGCCGGGACGCACTCCACGCATGCAGCGGCCCCTGCCGGAACGCCATTACTCTCCGGGAGCGGCGTCCTGCCCTTTCCCCCAACGCATACTAACGACCCTGGCCGCTAGCTACAACGATCCGAGTGCAAACGGCGGGCCAGCCTAACGCCAAAACGCCTGGCGTTGGCAGCGCCGGCCGCCTGATCGCTACAACTGGGCGGTAGGCGACGAGGCGCCCAGTTGCTTCATCTTCTCGGCGAACTCCTGGAGTTGGTCGCGCTCCAATTCGGAAACCTTATCTGGGGCGATGCCGTCGGCCTGCGCCCGTTGCCAAGCGGCTTTGGCGCCCGCTTCGTTTCCGGCGCCTAGTTCCGCCACGGCCAGATGGTAGTACTTGCTCGGCGTCGGCGTGACCATGACCGACAGCCGCATGTCTTCGGCCGCCTTGTCGAACTCGCCGGCGGCGACGTAAATGAGCGCCCGCGTGTCGAGGATATCGGAAATCGGCCCGAGTATCTCGATCGCTTCGTTCACCGAGCGGAGCGCGAGGTCCAAATCTTCGGGCTTCTTGCTTTGCAGCGCGAGAATGAACGAAAGATTGTTTAGCGCCGTGGCTCGGACGAGCCGGGGCATATCATCGCGAGCGAGCAGACGGTTATAGGCCGCGATGCTTTCCTCGAACTTGTCCTGCACTTCGAGCATTTCGGCTTCGAACACCAGCCGGCGGGCTGATTCGGGATCGTCCCGCAGGGCGGTCCGGACCATGCGGCCGACCGTCGCGTCAAGTTCTTCCGGCGCTTCGGCCCGGCGATTCCGCAGCACCTCGAGCGCCACGGCGAGGACGTCGTCCATCCGCGCGTCGAACTGGCTTTCGAGCATTTGCAGACCCTGATCGAGATCGCCGTACAGCGCCGTAAACCGTGCCAGCTCCAACTCGTGGCCGGGGGCGCGGCGAGCGTACTCCTGCATCATCTTGAGCGCGTACTCGTGATCGCCCACGCCGTCGGCGAGCGTCACCAGCGATCGCAAAAACTTAAGCTGCTCTGCGGTGAGCACCGCGAGATTCGGCGTCATCCGCAC
>DASVCM010000884.1:0-3544 GCA_036381635.1 Lacipirellula sp. | reverse complement strand
ACGGCGTTTGGCCGCATTCCGCACCCGGGCAATCGGCCCCGCCGGCTTGCCTTCCTCGTCGTCCGCCTTGCTGGCCGCGAGGTGCGAGAAGAAGCCCCCAGAGGACGCGGCTGCGGCTTCCGCCTCGGTAGCCGTGGCCGGGTTCATCGGAAATAGCGACTTCTGGTAGCCGTCCACCGTGTCGCCGGTGCTCAACAGCCGCAGTTCCTTGTTCACCATCACCAGCAACGCGTGGATGAATGCCACCAGCATCGGCCCGACGAGAATGCCCACCGGCCCCAGCACGGTGACGCCCCCTAGCACGCTCATCAGCGCCAGCAGGGGATGCAGATTCGACTGCCCGTGGAGCACCAGCGGCTTGATCACGTTATCGATCGTCGAGACCACCCCTGCGCAGTACGCAGCCAGGGCCAAAGCGGTGAACGGATCCCCCTCGACGACGGCGCCGTCAACCAGGCGTTCCTTGTAAAAGAAAATCCACAAGCAGGTGGGAATCCACACGCCCGCCGCCCCGACGAACGGCACCACTGCCAGCACCATGGTGAGCATGGTGAGCAAGAAGATCGGCGCGTTATCCGGCAGCGCCACGTAAAAGCCAGCGCCGGCGAGCACGCCCTGCACGACCGCCGACGCCAGCACCGCGACCACCACGCCGCGGCTGACGTTGGCAAACCGATCGAGCAGCTCGCGCTCATACGCGTTGTCCAGCGGCGACAGCCGCATCATCGTGTGGATCATGGTCGGCCCGTCGACCAGGAAGTAATACAGCGCCAGCACCATGATGATCAGGCCGATAAGCGTGCGAAGCAGCCCCTTGAACATGTCGACGAGAAAGCCGCCAATGGCGCCCGCCGCACTTTCGTACAGCGCGGCGGCATTGAGCTTCGTCGCTGGGCCTATCGGCGCTTCTTCGCCCGGCTGCTTCGGCCCCACTGATTCGGAAGCTGTGTCATCCGCGGCCTCCGCGGCCGATCCCGCCGCCTCCGGCAGATCTGTATCGCCGGCGGCCTCCTCGCCCGCGCCGTTTGTCGCCGTCACATAGGCGTACGAGGCGTTCAGGAAGCCTTGTAACTTGCCAGTCAGCTCGTCGCGATTCTCCGTATCGCGCAGATAGCTGAAGACGGCCTGGCCTTCGAGATACGCGTTCCAGCCGAGGATCGTCATCGGCAGCAGCACGGTGAGCAGAATGAGCACCGTGGTCACCAGCGCCGAAATCCGCAGTCGCCCGGGCAGCCGGTCGCGCACCCACATATGCAGCGGCTTGAACACCACGACCAGCACCGCCGCCAAAAACAGCGGGATGACAAACTGCGCCATGACCTTAAAGAACATGGCCGCAATGAACAGCAGGATGCCGACCAGCACGATGAACGAAACGACGCGCGGCACGAAATGCTCCCTTAGCGGACCTGAAACAGCCGCCCCTATTCTAGGCGCTGATAACATTCATCGATGCGCCGCTGTTGGCTGCGTTCGCCGGGCCAGGATGGCCCGGCTATATCGCCCGGCCATCTCGCCTCGGCGAGTCGCCTGCGGAGACCTGGCCGGGCGATTTCACCTCCGGTTATATCGGTTGCGCCGACGGCGACAGCCCACGGGTTATTCGGTCCCAACGCCGTAAGCTTTCTGCTATTTTGGACATTAGCTAATAGAGCGAGCAGGGGCGTCCGCGCCCCCGGCGCTTTCCATGGCATTTCACCGGACGCACTAGTGATCAGCGTCGTCATCCCCGTCCTCGACGAAGCCGGCACGCTCGAGCAGCTCCACTGCGAGCTGAGCGACGTAGCCGCCGCGCGCGGATACGACCTGCAAATCGTCTTCATCGACGACGGCTCGACCGACGGCTCCTGGCAGATCATCGAGGAGCTTGCCGCTCGCGACAGCCGCGTAACCGGCATTCGTTTCCGCCGCAATTTCGGCAAGGCGGCCGCCCTGAGCGCCGGCTTCGACGCCGCGGCCGGCGAAATAATCGTCACCATGGACGCCGACCTGCAGGACAGCCCTGCCGAAATCCCCCGGCTCCTGGAAGAGCTCGATCAGGGCCTCGACGTGGTGAGCGGCTGGAAACGCACCCGCCACGATCCCTGGCACAAGCGTTATCCGTCCAAAGTTTTTAATGTCCTTGTCGGTCGACTCACCGGCGTAAAGCTCCACGACCACAACTGCGGCCTGAAGGCCTTCCGCCGCGATGTGATCCATGAGATTCGCCTCTACGGCGAGCTCCACCGTTTCGTCCCGGTCCTGGCGGCGGCCCGCGGCTTTCGCATCGGCGAGACGCCGATCGAGCACCGCCCGCGCATCTCCGGCCGCTCGAAGTACGGCTGGTCCCGCATCCCCAAGGGCTTGCTCGACTTACTCACCGTGCAGTTCATCACCCGCTTCGGACAGCGGCCGCAGCACTGGCTCGGTTCGGTCGGATTGATTTCGCTAGTCCTTGGCTTGCTGGGCATGGCCTACCTGGCCGTCGTGTGGGTTGTCTCGCGGTTGCCAGGGCAGCCCGTCGAAGCCGCCGTTCACCTCCACGAAACGGCCGCCCTCTACTATTCGCTGGTGCTGGTGCTGATGGGCACGCAGCTTTTGGCCATCGGCTTCGTGGCTGAAATGATTGCCGCGCTCGTTTCGCGCGATCGCGACGAGTTCTCCATCGCCGAGTACGCCTCGCCGCGCGAAGACGCCAGAACTGGCGTCGGTGCGCCGTCATCTTCCTCGCACGAACCTGGGGAGAACCAGGCGTAATGGCGATCCCACCCAGCGATTCTCGCGCGCAGCTCCGCTGGGGCGTGTACGCCATTCTCATCGCGCTGGCCGCCGGCAACATGACGGGCCGGCTGCTGGCGGTCAACGCGGTGAATCGACAAGAACTCGAATCCGCTCAAATCAGCCGCCGCGTCGCGGAGGCCGAGCGCCGCTTCCGCCAAGAAGGCGTGCCGGAAGATCAGCTTCAGGCGAAGCTCGCCGCCGCCCGCGTGATGATCGAGCGCGAAGAGCGCCGCCAGCGCCCATTTCTCAGCGGCAACGACCGCAGCCGCTGGCTCGCCATCCGCGCGCTGGTCGAAGACGGCACGTTCGCGATCGAGGATCTCCTCGACACGCACGTCTGGAACACGATCGACATGGTCAAGCACCGCGGCCGCGACGGCGAGCCGCACCTGTACTCCAGCAAGCCGCCGCTGTTGGTCGTGATGCTTGCCGGCGAGTATTGGCTCATCAACAAAACCACTGGCTGGACGCTCAAGGACAATCCCTACGAAGTCGGCCGGCTGATGCTGTTCACCGTGCAAGTGCTTCCGCTGGTGCTGATGATGGCCATCGTCGCCAGCTTCGCCGAGCGGTTCGGGACGACTGACTGGGGCCGCATCTTCGCCGTTGCCGCGGCGGCGTTCGGTACGTTTCTCACCACGTTCGCCGTAGTGCTGAACAACCACATCATTGGCGCAGTGAGCGCCGCGGTCGCGCTCTACGCCTTCGTCCACATCTGGTTCGACGGCGACAAGCGCATCCGCTGGTTCGCGCTGGCCGGCCTCGCCGCCGCGTTCACCGCCGC
>DASVCM010000883.1:0-4493 GCA_036381635.1 Lacipirellula sp. | reverse complement strand
ATACTGGGGATGGATGACCGGCGCCGCGGCGTCGTAATCGACGGCCGCTTGCGTTTCATTCCAGCGGTAGTCCGTAGTGCTCATATGGGCAAAGGAGCGGCCAGCGAGGTTGCAGGTTCGGGCGCCCGCGAAACTTAGTTCACCTCGGTCCAAGTGATCTCGGGCCCTGGCAATACGGCTTGCAGAACCTTGAGATCTTCGCGCGTGTAGGGCGGCGCGTCGGCGTCCGGCGGCGCGCCGCGGATGGAAGCATCCACGGTGATCTGCAACACATTCGATCGTCGCAAATGCTCAATCACTGGGCTTGTCTCGCCAGCAGCTGATGAGCGCGCATGCGGAATGATCTGCCGTCCCATGATGACCAAGGTTCCGAGATCGCGGAGCTCTGGCAATAGCTTGGTAAGCTCCGCAACCTGGTCGTCCGGAACATGGTCGAAGAAGACGATCCCCGGGGTTGTGAACAGCCGCTCATCCAACACGTACCCGAGCCAATCCGGCGCGTACGCCAGCCATAGAACCTCCGCGCCGCCCTGTTCCAACGTCTGGACGATCGCCTCTTGTCGCCGGTACTCGGCGACCAGCGCATCGTGCCACCATCGGAGGCTGCCGATCAGGACGACCGCCGCCGCGAACACCAGGAGCATCGTTCGCATACGGAATCGGATTCGCAGCATTGTCGAACCGAGTGAAAGTTAAGCGTATGCGCAGGTAAGGCAATTTGGAGAGCAGGCCCGCAGCGCAGTTCACGAGAAACCGCAGCGTCTCGTCGCAGGAGGCCGCTGCGCCGCCGAGGATTTCCGCAACTGCCGAGCGTAAAATGGTTTAAGCATCTTAACGCGTTCGTAACCCACCGCACGCTGTCATTTCACAGTTGCCACAACCCGTTGCGTGCTAGCAGCTTACGAAAACCCCAAAGTGTTGTTTGACGCCGCCGGCCAAAGGTGTAAGATCGGCCCCTTCGCTCCGCTGGATATAGTGTCCACCGTACCCGAGAGCACCACATATAGTGCTTTCCGGCTTACCAGGACCCCCTGCTCCCGAGGTTTAGCGGGAGCGCCCCCCAGATGTAGTGCAGTCACAAGGCGTCGGACGCCGACTACACTGGGCAGTAATGTACCCATGTACATTATCCAGATAATCTGCTGATCATACTGAAACAGGAGGTTTGTTATGTCGATGGCTGACGCTTCGCTTGCTGCGCGCTCTCAATCTACCACCCGCACCGCCGGTCAAAAGCGCTTCCACGGCCGCTTGAAAATCGACGCCGCGTTCTGCCCGCAAGATTCGGTCGACGTCTTCGACACGGTCCAGTGGGAGGTCCGCTCCGCCGCCATCAAGGGCGAGAACGGCGAGGTCCTGTTCGAGCAGACCAACTGCGAAGTTCCCACGTTCTGGTCGCAGCTCGCCACCAACGTCATCTGCAGCAAGTACTTCTACGGCGAAGTCGGCACCGACCAGCGCGAGTACAGCGTCCGCCAGCTCGTCCACCGCGTCGCCCGCACTATTGCCGACTGGGGCCTCGAGGACGGCTACTTCGCCACGACCGACGACGGCGAGCGGTTCTACCGCGACCTCGCCTGGCTATGCCTCCATCAGCACGGCGCCTTCAACTCGCCCGTGTGGTTCAACGTCGGCCTGCACCACATGTACGGCGTGAAGGGCGCCCCCTGCAACTGGCGCTGGGATGCGCAGACCCGTGAAGTCGTCCAGCCGGAGAACCCGTACGAGTACCCGCAGGGCTCCGCGTGCTTCATCCAGCACGTCGACGACAACATGGAAGACATCATGGAGCTCGCCCGCAGCGAGGCCATGCTCTTCAAGTTCGGCAGCGGCACCGGCACAGACCTCAGCACGCTTCGTTCTCACCGCGAAAAACTCGCCGGCGGCGGCAAGCCCAGCGGCCCCTTGTCGTTCATGCGCGTCTACGACCAGGTCGCCGCCGTGGTAAAGAGCGGCGGCAAGACCCGCCGCGCCGCCAAGATGCAGTCCATCAAGGTTTGGCACCCCGACGTGATGGAGTTCATCGAGTGCAAGTGGAAGGAAGAGCAGAAGGCCCGCGTGCTGATCGAGAAAGGCGGCTACGAAGCCAACTTCAACGGCGAGGCCTACAGCTCGATCATGTTCCAGAACGCGAACCTCTCGGTCCGCGTTACCGACGACTTCATGCAAGCCGTCGAGAAGGGCGAAGACTGGACCACCCGCTGGGTGACCGACCCCAAAAAGGCCGGCCCCACGTACAAGGCCCGCGACGTCCTGAACCGCATGGCCGACTGCGCGTGGCACTGCGGCGACCCCGGCGTGCAGTACGACACGACGATCAACAACTGGCACACTTGCCCCAACAGCGGCCGGATCAACGCCAGCAATCCGTGCAGCGAGTACATGTTCCTCGACGACACGGCCTGCAACCTGGCGAGCATCAACCTGATGAAGTTCCGTCAGGAAGATGGCGCGTTCGACGCCGAGCGCTTCAAGGCGGCCTGCCGCGTGTACTTCATCGCCCAGGAGATCCTGGTCGATCACGCCAGCTACCCGACGAAGGACATCGCCCGCAACAGCCACCTGTTCCGGCCGTTGGGCCTGGGCTACTCGAACCTCGGCAGCCTGCTGATGGCCGCCGGCGTGCCGTACGACTCCGATGAGGGCCGCGGCGTGTGCGGCGCGATGACCGCCCTGCTCCACGGCGCCGCGAACCTCACCAGCGCCGAGCTGGCCGAGGCGGTCGGCCCGTTCGACGAGTACGAGAAGAACCGCGAGCCGATGCTCCGCGTCATGCACATGCATCGCGAGGCGTGCGACAAGATCGATCCCAATTGCCCGCCGCAGCTTCGCGAGGCGGCGGCCGACGTCTGGGACGAGGTGCTGGCCGCCGGCGCGGTCCACGGCTTCCGCAACGCCCAGGCCACCGTGCTCGCCCCCACCGGCACCATCAGCTTCATGATGGACTGCGACACCACCGGCATCGAGCCGGACATCGCCCTGGTGAAGTACAAGCAGCTCGCCGGCGGCGGCATGCTGAAGATCGTCAACCAGACGGTCCCGGCGGCGCTGAAGACGCTCGGCTACGAGCAGCCGGAGATCGACTCGATCCTCGCCCACATCAGCGAGGAGGACACGATCGAAGGCGCGGCCGATCTGAAGCCCGAGCACCTGCCGGTGTTCGACTGTGCGTTCACGCCGCGCAACGGCACCCGCAGCATCGCCTGGCAGGCCCACGTCACGATGATGGCCGCGGCCCAGCCGTTCCTCTCGGGCGCCATCTCGAAGACGGTGAACATGCCGCGCGACACGACGATCGAAGACATCGCCCAGGCGTACTTCGACGGCTGGCGGCTGGGGCTGAAGGCCCTGGCCATTTACCGCGACGGCTCGAAGGAAAGCCAACCGCTGAACACCGGCACCGAGGCCGACAAGGCGAAGGCCAAGGAAGCCGCCGCCGCCAAGCCGCGCCGCGAACGGCTGCCCGACACCCGCCAGTCGATCACCCATAAGTTCAGCATCGCCGGCCACGAGGGGTACATCACCGTCGGCCTGTTCCCCGACGGCCGCCCCGGCGAGATGTTCATCACGATGGCGAAGGAAGGCAGCACAATCGGCGGCCTGATGGACGCCTTCGGCACGGCCGTGTCGATGAGCCTGCAGTACGGCGTGCCGCTGGAAGATTACGTCCGCAAGTTCAGCCACATGCGGTTCGAGCCGCAGGGGCACACGAAGAACCCGGACATCCGCATCGCCAAGAGCCTGATCGACTACATCTTCCGCTGGCTGGGCATCACGTTCCTCCCCGGCTACAAGGAAGCCCAGCTCGGGATGCCGCTGGATGCCGCGGGCGGGCTTGCAGCCCCCGGCTCCGCCGGGGGGTCGGACGACGAGCTCCCTCAATCGAAGCCCGCCGCCAAGAAGGCCGGCGGGCCGACCGCCAGCTCGGAAGCTAAGGAGCAGGGGTCAGTGGCCAGGGGACAGGGGTCCGACTCCGGGTTAGCCGCGACCCGAAGGTCCGCCGAAGGGGAGCGCTCCCCCCAAGGCAAGGCCAACGGTCACGCCAACGGCCACAACCACAAAAACGGCAACGGCACGACCGCGAGTCAACGATCCGCCGTGGCCGACGGCTTAGCGACGACGTACAGCGCTAAACTCTTAGAGCGCGCCGGCGTAATGCCAAAGACCGACGCCGCCGGCCCCAACATCCGCAGCGAGCAGTTCGCCCAATTCCAGATCGACGCCCCCGCCTGCGACAACTGCGGCGCGATCACGGTCCGCAACGGCAACTGCTACCTCTGCCACAACTGCGGCAACAGCATGGGATGTAGCTAACACGGTTTAGCCGCGACGCGCTAGCGGAGCGCGTCGCGGCAACCCTGTCCCGCCCGATTATTCATAACGACCCATGATCGTGTTGCCGCCAATCCTAAAGCCGAGAAGTCGACGCGAGCAAAGTGCCTTTGTAATCACTTCAATCGAGGCCAACGGCGTGCGGGTTCCACCTGGTTCTC
>DASVCM010000882.1:0-3479 GCA_036381635.1 Lacipirellula sp. | reverse complement strand
GAGATTGTGCCGATCACCGAGTCGGAAAAGCAGGCGCCGATCAATCCGTACGGGTTCACGAAGCTGGCGATCGAGCACGCGCTGGCCGATTACTCGAAGGCCTACGGTATCGGGTACGCCGCGCTGCGGTACTTCAACGCTTCGGGCGCCGCCGAGGACGGCTCGATTGGCGAGGATCACAAGCCGGAGACGCACCTCATTCCGCTCATTCTGCAGGTCGCCCTCGGCCAGCGCGACGAAGCGCTGGTATTCGGCGACGACTATCCGACGCCCGACGGCACCTGCATTCGCGACTACATTCACGTCGACGACCTCGGCCGCGCGCACATCGCCGCGCTGGAACGGCTGGAATCGGGCACGGAGCTGAAGCTCAACCTCGGCACCGGCGCGGGGGCGAGCGTGATGGAGGTGATAGAAGCCTGCCGCCGCGTCGCCGGGCACGAGATTCCGCACCGCGTCGCGCCGCGGCGGCCGGGCGACCCGCCGCAACTGGTGGCCGATGCCAGCCTCGCCCGCAAGACGCTCGACTGGACGCCCAAGCACGTCGGCATCGAGCCGATCGTCGCCAGCGCGTGGCAATGGCATAAGTCGCATCCGAATGGGTATGGCGATTAGCAAACGATAGGGGGTTCCTCCGAGCTCCCTCCCCCTTGTGGGGAGGGCTGGGGAGGGGGGAAGAAGCTGGTACATGCGTCAATCGCCCCTCCCTAACCCTCCCCATCAAGGGGAGGGGACCGGAGAAGACTCTGATGGTCCCTGCATGGAACGTCAGCTCACCTGCACCGCGCACGGCCATATTCTGACCAACGCCAACGTCTGGTCGCCCTGCGGTAAGTGGATCGTCTACGACGTCCGTAGGGACCCGGCCGGCAGCAAGTTCGACGGCACGCGGATTGAGCGCGTGCACGTCGAAACGGGCGAGGTGCAAGTCCTCTATGAAAGCCGCCGCGGCGCCTGCTGCGGCGTCGCCAGCTACAGCCCTGTTGACGACCGGGTTGCCTTCATCCTCGGCCCGGAAGACCCCACGCCCGATTGGCAGTACTGCGCCTGGCATCGCCGCGGCGTGATCCTGCACGCCGAGCGGCCCGGCGTGGTCAGCAATCTCGACGCCCGCAACGTCGCGGCGCCGTTCACGCCCGGCGCCCTCCGCGGCGGCTCGCACGTTCACCTCTTCAGCGGCGACGGCCAGTGGGTGAGCTTTACCTACGAAGATCACGTCCTGGCAGCGAACCCTGCCACCCTAAAGTCCGCCGAGGGGACCGGCCAGAGCCTTGTCACCCCGAGGTCCGCCGAGGGGTCCGGCTTGTGTGCCGAAGTTCACGACCTCAACCAACGCAACGTCGCCGTCGCCGCCCCCTTCGGCCCCGTTCGCCCGGCGAAGTCTCATCCACGCAATCACGACGGTGAATTCTTCTCGGTCGTCGTCACCCGGACCGTGAACGAGCCAACCCCCGGCTCCGACGAAATCAGCCGCGCCTACGAAGACGCCTGGATCGGCGCCAACGGCTACCGCCGCTCCGACGGCCGATGGCAAACGCGGGCGCTTGCGTTCCTGGGCGACGTTGTGGACGAGCGCGGCAAACCGCTCACCGAACTGTTCGTCGTCGATCTGCCCGATGACGTGACGAAGGCCGGCGACGGCCTGCTTCAAGGAACGCCGACCCGCCGCCCTGCCCCGCCCGCGAGAACCGTCCAACGTCGACTCACCTTCACCGCCAACCGCAAGTATCCGGGCGTCCAAGGTCCGCGGCATTGGCCGCGCAGTTCCACTGACGGCAGCCAGATCGCGTTGCTGATGCGCGACGACGCCGGCGTGGTGCAGCTCTGGACCATCTCGCCCAATGGCGGCCAGCCGCGGCAGATCTCGGCCGATCCTTGGGGCCTCGCCTCCGCGTTCACGTGGGACCCGCTGGGCGAGCGAATGGCATACATCGCGGACAACAGCGTGATGACGGTGGATGTCGAATCGGGAAAAACCACACGCCTCACGCCGCGATCGCCTGAGTCTCTCGCGCGGCCGGAAGCCTGCGTCTTCTCCCCCAGCGGTCAGTATGTTGCGTACGTCCGACAGATGCCTGGACCTGGCGGTCTTCAGAATCAAATCTTCGTCGTCGATGCCTAAAGATGGGGCGCCATGGCTACGTCCGCGTGGCCATGAACGACCATTCTCATGCCCGCGCCGACGTGGACATGCCGCCCAGCCGTCCTATTAGCCCCAGCGGTCGCGATTGGATGTCTCGGCCGAGTCGACGCGCTCTATCCTTCGGAGCGTTGCCGAGGCCGAAACCCAGCCCCGGATGGATTCGGCCTCGGCGCTCCGCCGATGCAAATCAGAACGCATTTCTCGGCCGGACTTTCGCCGCCGCTCTGCGCCCCGCCGTGAACGGCGGGGCTATTAGGCTGCGCTGCCTGCCTTTGTATGATCCTGTGGGGAGGGCTGAGAAAGACGCCAAAGCTGATACAGGCTTCAATCACCCCTCCCTAACCCTCCCCATCAAGGAAGGGGACCGGAGGATGGCGTCTGTGCGGCTTGAGGCTTTCGACCGGGCCTAGCAGGTACAGGTTGCACCGTCTATGCGGCCTGCCGCACCCCGCAAGCCGCGGAGGTTGAGCCCGCAAAATCGCGGACGGATTCTCGCCGCCCAACTATAATGCAGGTCTCGCCCGCGCCCCCTGCCGGTCGGCGGGGCGAACACCTGGCGATTCACATCTCGGAACAGCACTAGGCTCGGCTTACGATGCTCAAGCGTCTCTTTGCGGCGGCGGCTCTCGTTCTGCTCACTTACTCCGGCGCCGTCGCCCAGACGACGATGCGCTTTGAGACCAATGTCGGCAGCTTCGACATGGTCCTGAACCCCAACAACGATCCCGCCCTGCAACCAATCGTCGACAACATCGTCGCCTACATTGGCCTGGGGCGCTACCACTTCAGCGCCGTGAACCGCGCCGCCGACGGCAGCACGCCCTCGGCCGACGACGATTTCGTCCTGCAGATGGGCGGCTTTATGGGCTTCCCGCCCGTGCCCGATCTGTGGGCCTCGCTCCACAAGCCGATCGAGAAGCTCAGCGACGGCGTGGTCGTCGACTCCGACGGCGACGGCCAGGTCGACTTCAATGCCATCTCGAACACGCGCGGCACGGTGTCGATGGCCCTGCAGGCCGGCAACCCCAACAGCGGCACGAGCAGCTTTTTTATCAACCTCGGCGACAACAACTTCCTCGACGATCAGGGCTTTGTCCCCTTCGCTCGCATCGAAGACATGGCGACCGTCGACCGCATCATGCGGCTCACGCAGACCGATCTCAGCCAGGAAGTGGGCCAGTCCGGCAGCCTCGCGTACATCGACGTGCCGGTGACCGACGACGGCCTGATGGTCGTCGTGAATGACGTCGATGTGGTCAGTGCGGCGCCGGACTTCTCCTTCGTGGGGCCTATTGCCAGCGCGTTGCAGCTCGCTCAGCGCAACTCAACGGCCGCG
>DASVCM010000881.1:0-2462 GCA_036381635.1 Lacipirellula sp. | reverse complement strand
CTGCCGCATTGGGAGTTGGTCGTGACGCGGCACGCAGGCCGGACATCGGTCACCGTGCGCGGGCCAGAGACGAAGGCGACGGCTGCTGACTGCCCGGCGGAGGGCGAGTGGCTGGCCATTCGCTTCAAGCTGGGGGCGTTCATGCCGCTGCTGCCGCCGGCGGCCATGCGCGATCGGAACGACGTTACGTTGCCGGAAGCGTCTAGCCGATCGTTCTGGCTGAACGGATCGGCATGGGAGTACCCCGAGTTCGACAACGCGGAGGCGTTTGTGGCGCGGCTTGCCAAGCGGGGGCTGATTGCCACGGATGGGTCGGTGCGTTCAGCGCTTTGCGGCGACTCGCCCGTGCAGACCTTGCGCACCACGCAGAGGCGGTTTCTGAAAGCGACGGGGGTTACGCACGCCGCCGTTCGCCAGATTCAACGAGCGCGTCAGGCGACGAACCTGCTCAGGACGGGGGCGCCGATTCTCGACGTTGCCTGTCGGGCGGGCTATTACGACCAGGCCCACCTTTGCCGCTCGCTGAAGCACTATATCGGGCAGACGCCCGGGCAGATTATGCGCAGGGAGGAGCAGTTGTCGTTTTTGTACAATACCGAGCCCGTCTGACTCTTGTATCGTCATGATTGTTCCAACCACCTAGGAGACAATCATGACTTCCGAAGCTCAAGCCGCCCCGTTTACCGCCCTGCAATGGGCGGGGGCGATCATTACCGGATTAGTGGTGCTGTTTCTGACCTTCGACGGGGTCACGAAGATCATTCGCGTGGCGCCGGTGGTCGAGGCGACCGAACAGCTTGGCTTGCCCTTGAGTGCGATCGTTGGCATTGGCGTCTTGCTGCTGGCGTGCACGGCGGCATATGCCGTGCCGACGACTGCAGTGCTCGGGGCAGTCCTGCTAACCGGCTATCTGGGCGGGGCAGCGGCGATTCACTTGCGGGCGGGCAGTGGAGCGTTTCCGATGGCCTTCTCGATTGGCTTCGGCGCGCTTGTGTGGGCGGGGCTGGTTCTACGCAAGCCGCGGCTGTTTTGGACGATCGTCCTCCGTCAGTAGAGCGCAAGGCCACGGCGGGAGCAGTGCTCCAGCGTGCCGTTGCGGACGAGGGCATCCCGCCTGGGTCGTGTCCTATCTCTGCGTCAGTCAAGGTTGAGAACGGTAACGGGCTCCACAACAAGTGTGTAACCCCTTCGGGGTAAAGTTGTTCATCTGTTCGATGTAACCCAGGGTGCGCCGCTAGCGCGGCGACCCTGGGCTTCGGTGTTCAACGCCTTCGGCGTATCCCGATTGAAATTGGGACGCGACGGCCGCCTTGGAATGAAGACGTTAGCGACGTTTATTGGTTACAATACTCCCTACTGTAGCCATCCAACTCGTCTTCTCGTCCCATGAGCACCGCCAGCGTTCCGGTTGCCGCTGCTGATCGTAATCTGCTGTTCGGCATTCTGGCCGTGCAGATGGATTTTGTTTCAGCGGAGCAGCTTATTGCGGGGATGAATGCGTGGGTGCTCGATAAGCGGCGGCCGCTTGGGGCGCATCTGATTGACGCCGGGGCGCTGGCGGCCGATACGCGCGGGCTGATTGATGCGGTTGTCGAGAAGCATATTCAGCAGCATGGGGGGAATGTCGAGCGGAGTTTGGCGGCGGTGGTACGGACCGCTGAAGCGGGTCCTCGCCAGGCGGAGTTTCGCCTGGGGCTTTCCGGGATTGCTGATGCGGAGGTGCAGACGAGTTTGGGGCATGCGGCGGCGACGCCGGCGGGCGATCGGCATGCGACGGTGGCGTATCCGCCGCGGGCGGCTCAGGAAAGTGACGGGCGGTTCCAGGTGCTTCGGCCGCATGCGGCCGGCGGGCTGGGAAAGGTGTCGGTGGCCCGTGATGCGGAACTGAACCGCGAGGTGGCGCTGAAGGAGCTTCACGATCGGCATGCCGATCATCCCGACAGCCGCGCTCGGTTCCTGCAGGAAGCGGAGATCACCGGCGGGCTGGAGCATCCGGGGGTTGTGCCGATCTATGCGCTCGGGCAGTATGCCGACGGGCGGCCGTACTACGCGATGCGGTTCATCCGCGGCGAGAGTTTTGCGCAAGCGATCGAGCGGTTTCATGGCGAGGGCGAGGCGAAGGGGTCGAGCGCGGCGAGGGTGCTGCAGCTTCGGCGGCTGCTGGCGCGGTTTCTCGATGTGTGCAACGCGATCGACTACGCCCACAGCCGCGGCGTGTTGCATCGGGACATCAAGCCGGGCAACATCATGCTCGGGCAGTACGGCGAGACGCTGGTCGTGGATTGGGGGCTGGCGAAGGCGCTTGGAGCGGCGAAGGACGCGGCCACGCTGCCGCCGGAGGCGACGATTCCGATCGTGCAGGAGCCGGCGCTGAAGCCGCTGTCGGGGAGCGGATCGGCGCCGACGCAGATGGGCTCGGCCATCGGCACGCCGGCGTACATGAGTCCCGAGCAGGCGGCGGG
>DASVCM010000880.1:0-3443 GCA_036381635.1 Lacipirellula sp. | reverse complement strand
CGGCCAATCGCGGCGCCGCGCTCACCACGACGCTCGAGCAGATCGAGCTCGTGAAGGCGATGGTCGCGCGTTATCCCGAGACGTTCGAGCTGGCGCTGTCGACCGACGACATCGAGCGGATCACGCAGGAGGGGAAGATCGCGTCGCTGATCGGCGTCGAGGGCGGGCACTCGATCGAGGGCTCGCTCAACGTGCTGCGGCAGCTTTACGACGACGGCGCCCGGTACATGACGCTCACGCACAGCGATTCTCTCGAGTGGGTCGACTCCGGGACCGATGAGGAGAAGGCGGGCGGGCTGTCGCCCTTTGGCGAAGAGGTCGTCCGGGAGATGAACCGCTTAGGGATGATGGTCGACCTGTCGCACGTGTCGCCCGAGGCGATGCGGGATGTACTTGCAGTGACCAAGGCGCCGGTGATTTTTTCGCATTCGTCGGCCCGCGGCGTGGCCGATCATCCGCGGAATGTGCCGGACGACGTGCTACGGCTGACGGCCGAAAATGGCGGCGTGGTGATGGTGAACTTCTTCTCGTCGTTCATCGTGCCGGCGTCCGCCCAGCGCGACGTACAGCGGATGGCGTTTCGCCGGGCGAAGGAGAAGGAGCTACAGGGCGACGGCGCGATCGAGGCGGCGATGCGTCGCTGGGACGCCGAGCATGGACGCGGTGAGCGCGGGACGATCCATACGCTGATCGATCACATCGAACACATTGTGAAAGTGGCGGGCGTCGACCACGTGGGGCTAGGGTCGGATTACGACGGCATCACGATGTTGCCGGAGCAGCTTGAGGATGTGAGCTCGTATCCTTTTATCACGCAGGCGCTGCTCGATCGGGGATATAGCGAGGGGGATATTCGCAAGATTCTTGGCGGGAACCTGATGCGGGTAATGCGGGAGGTGGAGAAACGTGCTCGACCAAAGAGTTAGGGACTAGCCTTTGCCAGAGCAGGGGGATTTAGCGCCCGTTTGGCTAGTACTTCGTTTTCACTCAACGCTTCTATCTCATCGAAAGGCACGGTGACGACCATGATGCTGTCACCGACCGCGTTAAAGACTTCAAGAATCGCGCCATCGGCGCCCCCCTGAGGATCGGGAACGGTATCGATGAACATCGCCACGTCCCCCCGTTTCAAGCCGAACTCATCCTGATCGCGGGTCAATGCAACTCGCTCATACAACTCAGGACGCTTCATCACTTCATCTTACGAGGCTTGAGAGTAACAAAATGAAAAGTCCCGTCAGTATTTCATTGTATCCAAACTAGCGTTACGGGTAGAGCCGTGTTATTCGTGCCAGGTAGCCAGCCGTCCACTCGGTAGTACCGTCCGAACCTATCAACGCGATCCTCATAGGCGGGTTCATCCGCCGCAAGTTGCCGGATGGCACGTTCCAGTTCCGAGTGGTTCTCGGACACAAAACCGCCGCGGGCCAGAAATCGTGATTTATCATCCTTGAGCTAGGGGACCAGCAGATAATGAGTCAGCTTGCGAATCGGGATATCGGCGTCTGGCGGAATGTGCATGTGTGGAATCACCGTGAGGATTGCGCCCGTTCACCGGTGGCGGCTTTGCCGGGGACGCGGGGGTCGTGGACGGCTTTGAGCGTGCCCTCGGGGGTTAGCTCGGCGGCTTGGGTGACGCCGGCGGAGCCGGTGCGGTCGACCTCGTGGCCCATCGCTTTGAGCTGTTCAACGATCTCCTTGGGCAGCTTGCGCTCGACCATCAGCTCGTTGGGAATCCACTGGTGGTGAATCCGCGGGGCGCCGACGGCTTCGGCCAGGGGCTGGTTGAAGTCGAAGCGGCGGACGATCGCCAGCAGCGCCTGCGTGATGATCTTCGGCCCGCCGGCGGCGCCGACGGTGAAGATCGGCTTGCCGTCCCGCAGCACGATCGTCGGGCTCATGCTGGACAGCGGCCGCTTGCCGGGGGCGACGGCGTTGTTCTCGGCGCCGACCAGGCCGAAGGCGTTGGGCCTCCCCGGCTGGGCGGAGAAGTCGTCCATCTCGTTGTTGAGCACCACGCCGGTGCCGGGGACGATCACCTTTGAGCCGTAGGTGGTGTTCACCGTGGCGGTGATGGCGACCCAGTTGCCCATCGAGTCGGCGGCTGCGATGTGGGTGGTGTGCTTCTTGCCGAACAGGTCCTCCGCGGCGCGGGGCGGTTGGCCGTGGCTTTCGACGTCGGTCGCTTGGTTGACGTCAATCTTTGCGGCAAGCTCTTTGGCGTACTCTTTGTCGATCAGCCCGCGCGGCACGTCGACGAAATCGGCGTCGCCGAGCCAGTGGGCGCGGTCGGCGAAGGCGAGCTTCATCGCTTCGGCGATGATGTGGAGTGCGACGGCGGGGTCTTCTTCGTACCGCTCGCCGAGGTCGAAGTTCTCGAGGATGTTGAGGATCTGGGCGACGTGGACGCCGCCGGAGCTGGGCGGGGGGAAGCCGATGATCGTGAGGCCGCGGTAGGTGGTTTTGAGCGGCTCGCGCTCGACCGCCTCGTAGTCGTCGAAGTCCTGAGCGGTGAGGATGCCGCCGTTGTCGACCATCCAGGCGGCGACTTTCTCGGCGAATGGGCCGCGGTAGAACCAGTCGATTCCGTCCTCAGCGATTGCGCGGTAGGTGCGGGCCAGATCGGGTTGCTTGAGCGTGTCGCCGACGTCATACGGCTCGCCATCGCTCTTGAGCAGCACGGCACGGCTCCCGGCGAACTTGCGGAGGTCGTCCACCGCGCCGCGCATGCGGTCCACGTAGGCTTCGTTCAGCTCGAAGCCGTCTTCGGCGATCTTGGCGGCGGGAAGCAAGAGGTCCTTGAGCTCCTGCTCGCCGTGTTCGCGGATCGCAAGATCGTAGGCGGCGATGGCGCCGGGAACGGCGACCGCGAGCGGTCCGGTCTGGCTCAGCTCGGGGTCGGCCTCGCCGTTGCGGATGAACATGTCGCGCGTGGCGGCGGCGCCCGCGGTCTCGCGGCCGTCGATGGCGACAAGCGTGCCGTCGGCTTTGTGAATAAGAATGAAGCAGCCGCCGCCGATGCCGGAGTTGAAGCCGTCGACCACGCCGAGGGTCAGCGCGGTGGCGATGGCCGCATCGACGGCGTTGCCGCCTGACTGGAACGCAGCGACGCCCGCGTCGGTGGCTAGCGGGTGAACGCTGGCGACGACGCACGTGGCAGTCTGCTCGTCGGTTGCCGGCGCAGTGGCGACCGTGGATTCCTTCCTACTCTTGGTCGCGGACGGCGTCGCAGTTGTGGCGGGCGAGCAACCGAGGATCAGGCTCAGCGAAACGAGGCTCAGCAGCGAGCAGATGGCTTGTGATTTCATCAGTCGGTAGAATCTCCAGAGAAAGGCCACGTTCGCCGCGGACGCCGTCGTACCAAGTACGTCGTACTAAGTACGGTGAACGCCTGCGACCAATTCGCGGCGTACGTGTAAACGCACGTCGTACCGAGTGCTTCG
>DASVCM010000879.1:0-3294 GCA_036381635.1 Lacipirellula sp. | reverse complement strand
CTTCGGCGAGGACGGCAACGGCGAGTTGTACGCCATGGTCACCAACACGCCGCCGAACGGAACGGGCGGCATTGTGTACAAGTTCGTCCCGATTCCCGAGCCCGCGGGCGCTGCATTAGCCGCCATTGCCGCGGCCGCGATGTTGGCCCGCCGAAAAGCCCCGCGCTAAGCACTCCGAGAGAGATCCATTTAGCCCCGCCGCTCGCCATAGCGAGTCGCCGCGGCGACTTGTGGCGGAAACCGCGGAGCAATCCCCGCAGTTAAATGGTTCTCTATACGTCCAGGCCTATCTGCCGGCAGCGCGGCGGTCGTAGTCGTTGGGCGCCCCGCACTGCTCGCTGCATGCCGGGCAATCGCCCGAGCCGAAGCATGTGCCGCAAGGGAACCGATGCGGCGCCTCGGGCAGCGGCATCGAACCGCGACCATCGCAAGTCGGGCAACACCCCGTGCCCTTGCACACGCTGCACGTAATGGTGGCCATGATCCCTGCCTTCAAGGTTCTTGTCGCTCGTTCGTCGAGCCGACCGCTGGATGACTTGATCCAGCAATCTGACCTTAGGGCTGGGCGTTCGTCAAATAAGTGGTACGGCGCGTGCGGCAATCCGCGAGGCCGCAGCAGGCCAGTGCGACGAACTGACGGAGGAGGCGCTACTGGTCGCTCGCTTCAAAGTAGATCGCCTGCTGCGGTCCTTGGGCGCTCGGATCCACCAGGGCTCCGGCCGGGTTGACCAGTTGAATCCCGATCGGCTCCTCGGCGCTGGCCGCTTCGACCCGATCGTCGACGATCACCTGGTCGTCGATCATGATCGGCTCGACGCTCGGCGGCTGCTGGATGACTGGCGCCGCCGTCGCACTGGCCGGAACAATGTCGGCCCGCGCGGCGATGCCGGCGCTAGCCGCCAAGGCCGGCGGCAGTACCGGCGGCGCGTCCTCCGCATACAGGTTGGCAGCGGCGCTCGCCGGCGTCTGAATCTCAAGCGGCGCCGGCGTGGCGACAGGAACTGACGCCGTGGGAACTGGGGGAGCGGGCCCAATCGCCGGCGCATTGGCAGTCGGCGCCGCGTTAGTCGCCGCGGGCAGCGCTAAATCGGCCGGCGGAGCGACGGGCGCCGGAGCCGTTTGGATCACCGCCGCATGTTCGATAACCGGCAGCGGCGACGTCGCTTGCTGGGGCGCGCCCCCATGGGCGGCGCTGCTGATCCACGCCGGCGGCGCCGGCGGCGCGTTGCCGAACGGATCGAGCGGATCGGCGGCGCCAGGCTCGGTCCCGGCGGGTGGAAGCTGCAGACCATTGTCCGGCGGCGCGGCGCCTTCAACGCCGGGAGCGGCTTCGCCCCCCGGCGGCGTTACGCTTGGCAGCTCAAATCCGCCCAACGGCGCCTCGCCCGGCAACGTCCCCAGGCCGGCCGCCGCTGGATCGTCGCCTTCAGCCGGAGCGCCTTCGGCCTCTTCGGCGCCGCCGCGTTCCATCGGCGTCGGCCCCATCAGACCTTCTTCCTTAGGCGCTGGGGGCTGCGGTCCGCCAAGTTCCTCTCGCGCTTCCTCCTCGCGCACTTCCGCTTCGGTCGGCGCCGGCACGGGCACATCACCGGGAAAGGTCCGCCAGCGCGTTTGGTACACGCCGAACGTCTGCGGCCGCGGAACGCACACGCCGTCGGGGCTGCAGGGCGGCGGCGTTTGGGCGCCGCCGCGATTGACGATCGGTCCATGCCCGGCGCCAAGCACCGGCGTCAGCGCGTCGCCGACCCACAGGGCGCCGGCCATGACCAACGGCGTCAGGGCGGATCGCAGCTTTAACCGAGGAGACATATCGCGTATTCCTTTGAGTCGCTCACCACTAGTCCGCGTGGTCGCCCCCTTGCGACTTTCGGCGAACCTGTCAGGAAGTTCGTTAAGCGTCTGCTTGGATTAGAACGTGTTGGCCAGGCCGAACCGCACAATACGGTTGGCGGTCGACGTGCCGAGCGAGACGAAGCCGAGGATTCGCTCGAACGGATTGAGGATCTTGCCGACCACCGTGTTGAAGGCCGTCATGCGGTCTTGAGCAATGAACAAACGGTCGCCGGGCATGAGCTGATAGTTCGTGGCCGTCGAGGCGCCTTGGGCGATCTCGTTCCAATTCACCGGCAGGATTTGCTCGCAGCCGACGCCGTTGGGCGCCGGGCGGGCGATCCACATCCGCGTGGACGAAACCTGCGAAATTCCGCCCAGCGCCGCCACCGCGTCGATCACCGTCTCGTTGCCGGTGATTGGCAGCCGCGTGACGTCGTCCCCCAGCCCCGCGCCCTGGGTAATCACGTAAAACACTTTGCTGTTGTACGCGAGCACGTCGACGTAGACCTCGGGGTCTTCCAGCCGCTCGCTCAACTTGGTTTCGATTGCCTCGCGGGCCTCATCAATCGTCAGGCCTGCGACGTACACCGCGCCGTAGGTGCCTAGATTCACGCGCCCATCCATCGCCACCAGGTGCTGCCCCGTGACGGCCTGCGCCCCGGCGGATGCCACCAGCGACACCGAGATCTCGACGTCGGTCAAGATCTGTGAAAGCTCGTCGCGGATGGCGTCTTCGGCTTCTTCGATAGTCAGATCGACCACCCGAACGCGGCCATACGTGGGACCGAGGTTAACCGTGCCGTCGGCGTCGACGTTGTACGTGTTGTCGATCGGCTGCTCCGGAAAGGCGCCGACCGCACGGATCAGCAGCACGTCGAACGTCTCGATCCGGTGGGGCGACTTGGGCACCAGCTTCACGCCCTCGACCAGCAAAATGTCCGGCGGCGCGATCGTGTACCGCGGCATGGTGACCATCTCGAGCTCCCGCGGGACGGGGCTCGTCGGCGGCGTCGGGGCCGGCGTGACCGGCACGGGGTTGCGCGGCTCCATGAACGCCGTGCAGCCGCTGGTCGCCGCCAGAACGGCAACCATGAGCCAGGTGAGGCCGCAGTGGCGTCGGTGGCAAGCCTTCATGATCAGTTCCCGCTTCTACAAGAGCGTGGCCGGCGGCGGACGCAGACCGCCCCCTCCAATAGGGCCGGTCAACGGCGCGGCGCCGCTTATGTGACAGTTACAATGCATATAATCGGAAGAGCTTCACACCGACTTTGCCTTCTCTGGAGGAAAAGGCCAGGATTCGGCGATTGCACCAACCGCCGGCGCCCGCACTGATAGCGACGAGCCGTATGTGATTTCCTCCGGCTCCCCACCCCCTTGTGGGGAGGCCTGGGGAGGGGTTGAGGCTGGTACACGTTTCCAATTCTTATCAAGGGGAGGGGACCCGAGGATTGGCAGTTGGGT
>DASVCM010000878.1:0-2018 GCA_036381635.1 Lacipirellula sp. | reverse complement strand
GTACGGCTGACTTATCCTTCGGCGGACCAAGTGGGCCGTCACTTGGTGTTTGACGCTCCCGAGGGAAAGCGACTGATCGTTGGCGTTCGATATGCGAATCCGAAGCGCGGCGGGACGCTGTTTGTAAAGGCACTCCTCACGCATGCCGACTATGATCTCGGCGAATGGAAGTAGGCTCGATCGACATGGCACAAGCTAGTTACGCAGAACTACTTCAGAAGGCGAAACCGGAGATTATTCGGGATAACCGCTCCCACCGACGAGCCTTGAAGACAATCGAGTCGTTGATGAAGAAACCGCGATTAACTGCGGCCGAGGGAAAGTTGCTCGATCTCCTGGCCCGGTTGGTAGACGATTATGAGGAGACAGTTTATCCCACTCCCTATGTCGCTCCGGCCCGCATGATCGAGCACCTGATGAACGCTCGCGGCGCTTCCCAGGCGGAGCTGGCTCGCGGAGCCGGCATTTCGCGTTCAACCGTAAGCGAAATGCTCAAAGGCAAGCGAGCAGTGAGCGTCGACAACGCCTTTCGGCTGGGAGCATTCTTCCACGTAGATCCAACGCTGTTTCTTGAGCGACCCTAAATCGGCGTAGCTTCACGCCGCCGGAGCAGACGTACCCGCTCTTAAGTCACCAGACCCTTGGTGACCATCATGAACACGTCCTCGAGCGTCGGCTCCTTATCAGCGAACGAGACTAGCCCGCAATCCGCGGCGACGAGCTGCCGCAACAGTCGCTGGACGTCGGCGTCGTCGCCTTCCAGCTCGACGGTGCAACTGCGCGTGTCCTCGATGACCTGCCGCACTTTGGGCTCGCTACGTATCAGGCTGATGCCGCCGTTGGGATCGCCGGCGAAGCGGACTTCCAGTGTGCGGTTCCGTTGAATCTGCCGATAGACCTTCTCGATGGGGCCGTGGAGCAGGAGCTGCCCGCGCTCGATGATGCCGATCGACGTGCAGCAGTCGGCCAGCTCGGTGAGAATGTGGCTGGAGATGAGGATGGTTTTCCCCATCCGGCGCAGTTCTTTCAGCAGCGCCTTTCCCTCCAGACGAGCGCGAGGGTCGAGACCGCTGGACGGCTCGTCGAGGATTAGCACCGGCGGATCGTGGACCAGTGTTTTGGCGAGACATAGCCGCTGTTTCATACCGCGCGAGAGGCCGTTGACGAAATCATCGCGCTTATGGGTGAGATCCAATAGTTCAAGCACGTCGGAAAGCACCGCTTTCCGCCGGGCGCGGGGCACTTGGTAGGCAACGGCAAAAAAGTCGAGGAATTCCCACACCTTCATACCGTCGTACACGCCGAAATTATCGGGCATGTAGCCGACGCTACGGCGCACCGAAATCGGATCGCGCGTGACGCTGTGGCCATTGACGATGCCTTCGCCATGGCTCGCTTTGAGCAGCGTCGCCAGAAAGCGGATCGTCGTGCTCTTGCCGGCGCCGTTGGGCCCGATGAACCCAAACATCTCGCCGGCTTCGATCTTGAGATTGAGATTCTCGACGGCCGTAAAGTCGCCGTATTGCTTGCCAAAGTTCTTCAGTTCGATCATGTATTGCGAACGACGGGGCGAAGAGACAATTCGTACTGGTTTTGACGTCGACAGACCGCAATGGCCCCGTCACTCAGGCGGCGGTTCGCTCTCGAGGAAGCCTTCAAATGATTCATCGTAGGCGTTTCGTCGGCCGTCCTGGAGGACGTCCGACGGACTATTGGCGTCCGGCTGGGGGAAGGGCGCCGGTTCGTAGGCCAGGTGGGCAAGCACCACATTGGAGCCGGTCGTTTGCGAGGCTTCCGGCGACGCGACCGCCCCAGGCAGCACCTGGTCGATGCGGCCCACTAGCCGCCACTCGTCGCGTTTTCCATATAAGGGGTCGCTCTTGGGCGTAAAACGGAAGGCCAGTTTCATCAGCGGATCGACATTCAGCCGCTTGCGGTAGTCGTGCTTGGCGGCCTCGGCCCGTTCCTTGGCGAACGGCAGTCCATCCTTGGGGATTTCCATCGGTTCCTGGCGGACG
>DASVCM010000877.1:0-6158 GCA_036381635.1 Lacipirellula sp. | reverse complement strand
CAACCGCTTCATGATCGAGAACTCGGACGTGATCTCGTTCCACGAGTACGGCAATCTCGACGCCATGAAACGCCGCGTCGCCGAGCTGCGCAAGTTCAACCGGCCGCTGCTCTGCACCGAGTACATGGCCCGCGGCAACGGCAGCACGTTCGAAGCGATTCTGCCGATTCTCAAAGAGGAACGAATCGCCGCGTACAACTGGGGCCTGGTCGACGGCCGCACGAATACCAAGTACCCGTGGGAAACTTGGAAGATGCCGATCTATGGCGAGCCAGAGCCATGGCATCACGAGATCTTCCACACCGATGGCCGTCCCTATAGCGAAGATGAAGTGCAACTCATCAAGTCGCTGACCGGCGCGAATTAGCCGGACCCCGTCACCCCGAGGTCCGCCGAGGGGTCCGGTCTGTGTACTGAACGATCTCCGAGGGTTCAACTAGATTCCTCGGCGGACCTCGGAATGACGCCTCGGAGCGGGCCGCGGTTGGCCCGCCCCGCCGTCTGCGGGTAAGATGGGGGATTCACCCAGCCCCCATCGGCGTGCGTCCGTGCGCCGCCATCGCCCCATGCTGCTCCGCTCGCTTTGCCTGTTTGCCGCCGCGCTGGCCGCCGGCGCCCTCCACGCCGCCGAGGTCGACTTCGCCCACGAAGTCGTCCCGCTCATTAAGCAGCACTGCGGCAAATGCCACACCAATGGCACGTACAAGGCCAGCCTCTCGTTCGACACGCGCGAGGCGCTGCTTGACGGGGCCGTCGTCGAGCCCGGCTCCAGCGACGCCAGCTACCTCATCGATCTGATCACCAGCGACGATGAAGAGCTGCGGATGCCGCCCGAGGGCCCGCGGCTTTCCAAGGACGAAGTCGACGTCCTCCGCCGGTGGATCGACGCAGGCCTTCCCTGGGAAGAAGGCTTTACGTTTCGCGAGAACGTTTACCAGGCGCCGCTCAAGCCGCGCCGTCCGGAGCTGCCGCCCGCGGAGGCCGGCGCCAAAAACCCGGTCGATCGCATCGTCTTCCATTACTGGCGGGAGCGCGGCGTAACGCCGCCAGCACCGCTCGACGACGCCGCGTTCTATCGACGCGCCAGCCTCGATCTCGTCGGCCTGCTGCCGACGCCCGACGAAGTCGACGCCTTCATCGCCGACGGCGATCCCCGCAAGCGCGAGCGGCTCGTTCGCCGCCTGCTCGACGACCGTGTCGCCTACGCCGACCACTGGCTCACCTTCTGGAACGACCTGTTGCGCAACGACTACGCCGGCACCGGGTACATCGACGGCGGCCGTAAGCAGATTACCGACTGGCTCTACCAGTCGCTGCTCGACAACAAGCCGTACGACCAGTTCGTCCGCCAACTCATCGTGCCGCAGCCGGATTCGGAGGGATTCGCCAAAGGGATCGTCTGGCGCGGCCAGGTGAACGCCAGCCAGCGCCCCGAGTTGCAGTTTGCCCAAAATGTCGGCCAGGTCTTCCTGGGTATCAACCTGAAGTGCGCCTCGTGCCACGACAGTTTCGTCGACAACTGGAAGCTGACCGACGCCTACGGACTGGCTGCGATCACTAGCCGTGTACCGCTGGAGATCCACCGCTGCGACAAGCCGACCGGCGAAATGGCCGAGGCCTACTTCCTGTTCCCGGAGCTTGGCGAAATCGACGGCAAGGCGCCGCGCGACGAGCGGATGAAGCAGCTCGCCCGCTTGATGACGCACCCCGACAACGGCCGGCTGACTCGCACGATGGTCAATCGGCTGTGGCAGCGGCTGATGGGCCGCGGCATCGTTCACCCTGTGGACTCGATGGGCGCCCGGCCGTGGAGCGCCGACCTGCTCGACTACCTGGCCGTCCACCTCGCCGACAACGACTACGATCTCAAGAAATCGCTCGAGCTGATCGCGACGTCGCGGGTCTACAGCCTGCAGACCGTGCCAGCGGACGGCGCGGCGAGCCCCGAGGACTACGTTTTCGCCGGTCCCGCCGCTAAGCGGATGACCGCTGAGCAGTTCGTCGACGCGATTGTCCGCCTGACGGGCGTATCCGCCGACGGAACGGCCAACGATGACACGTTCGTCAAACGCATCGCAACGATCGGCGAGCGGCCGTTCGTCCGCGCGTCGCTCGTCCGCTCGACGCCGCTGATGCGTACGCTTGGCCGGCCAAATCGCGAGCAGGTCGTCACCACGCGCCCCGCCGAACTGACGACGCTCGAAGCGATCGCCCTGAGCAACGGCCGCCCGCTCTCCAAAATGCTGAAAGCCGGCGCCGCGAAACTTGCGGAGAGTAAGCAGCCGCCAAACGAAATCTGCCGCTCGATCGTGCGCTCCGCGTTATCGCGGGAGCCGAGCGGGGAAGAGCTCGCCATGTTAACCGAACTTGCCGGCGACCCGGTCACGGCGGATGGCCTCGCCGACGCGCTGTGGTGCGTCGCAATGCTCCCCGAATTCCAACTGATTAAATAGTCCACACACGCAGCAGAAAGACGGCCGCAAAAAGGCACAAAAGGCACAAAGAAGAAGAGAGAAAGGCAGCGATAGAAATCCTGTAGTCATCTCCTCCTTTTGCGTCTTTTGTGCCTTTTTGCGGCGATCGACTTCTTCATCCGCGGACAAACTAAATGAAGCCATGAACGCCAACGAACTCGACCGCCGCAGCTTTCTCTCCGCGATGTCGGCCGCGTCGCTCGCCGCGATGGCCGCCGGCGAGCCGCGCCTCGCGCTCGGCGCCGACATGCACCCGACGCCCCGCGCCGACGCCTGCATTCTGCTCTGGATGGCCGGCGGCATGGCCGCGCCCGACACGTTCGACCCGAAGCGCTACCTGCCGTTCGAAAAGGGCCTCCCCGTCGAGCGAGTCCTCAGCACCTTCCCGGCCATCGACACGGTCGTCGACAACATCAAGTTCTCCGAGGGGATGGAGAACGTAGCCAAGATCATGGACCGCGGCACGCTCATCCGCTCGCATGTGCAGCCCGATCTGGGGCATATCCTCCACTCGCGGCATCAGTACCATTGGCACACCGGTTACGTCCCGCCGCAGACGGTCGCCGCGCCCCACATGGGCGCTTGGATGGCCCGCGTCCTCGGCGCGCGGAATCCGGTGATGCCCGCGTTCGTCGACATCGGCCAGAGTCTCGAGAATAACGGTGAGAAGGAAGAGCTGAAGGCTTTTCACACCGCCGGCTTCTTCGGCGGCGAGTATGGGCCGTTCATGCTGCCGTATCCCGAGGACGCCGTCGCCGCCGTTCGCCCGCCGAAGGGGATGACGCCCGAGCGATTTGAGACGCGATACAAGCACTACCGCGAGCTTGTCAATCGCGGCACACTCGGCAAGCACGGCAGCGATCATCAGCGCGAGTCCATGATCCGCGCGATGGAGAACGCCCATCGCCTGCTCAGTTCGCCGGAGCGCGCAGCCTTCGATCTCTCGCAAGAGCCCCGCGACAGCTACGAGCGCTACAACACCGGCCGCTTCGGCCAGGGATGCCTATTGGCGCGCCGCCTCGTCGAAGCCGGCACGCGGTTCGTCGAGGTCACCACCGAGTACGTCCCCTTCGAAGGCTGGGACACGCACGAGGAAGGCCACACGCGGCTGGTCAAGATGAAGCAGATGATCGACCGCCCCGTCGCGCAGCTCATCCTCGATCTGGAAGCCCGCGGCATGCTCGACCGCACGCTGGTGATCGTCGCCAGCGAATTCAGCCGCGACATGATGATCGAAGGCGTCCCCGGCAGCACGGCGAAGGACCAGTCGCGGGCCAAGAGCGACACGCTCGAAGAGATGGTCCATTACGGACTTCATCGCCACTTCACCGGCGGCTCGAGCGTGCTGCTGTTCGGCGGCGGCTTCAAGCGCGGCTTCCTCTACGGCGAGACCGCCGAGGAGCGGCCGCTCGTGGCCACGCGAAACCCAATCTCCGTGACCGACCTGCACGCGACGATCTTCACCGCGATGGGCATCTCGCCGGAAACGGCGTTCACGATCGAAAAACGCCCGTTTTACGTGACCGAGGACGGCAAAGGACAGGTCGTCGACGCGCTTTTTGCGTAAAGGGAACTCGGCAATTGGCTTACGCGGCAGCGCTGCTAATGGCCCTCCGCCGGGCGACTTTGGTCGGGTTATACTGAGTTATTCAACCGCCGGCGGGCGACAGGAGCGCCGCGGCGCGCCATTTGCCCAGTTTCCTAATCCATACCGTCTCGTCGAAATCTCCGACGCCAGACGCGGAACTTTCCATGAGCCTCCACCGCGTCATCTGCTGGATCGCTCTATCGACCGCCGCGGCGCAAACCGCCGGGGCCGAAGACCGCGTCGACTTCACGCGCGACGTCCGCCCGATCCTCTCGAACAACTGCCTTCAATGCCATGGCCAGGATCCTTCGCACCGCGAGGCCGAGCTGCGGCTCGATATCTTTGAATCGCCCGAAGACGTTCGCGGCGCCGACTCGGTAATCGTCCCCGGCGATTTGGAAGGCAGCGAATTCATCAATCGCATCACCAGCGACGACCCGGACCTCCGCATGCCGCCGGTCGCATCGGGTAAATCGCTCAAGCCCGAAGAGATCGAAACGCTCCGTCGCTGGGTCGAGCAGGGCGCCGAGTACCAGCCGCATTGGGCCTTCGTCGCGCCGAAACGGCCGCCGGCGCCGCAGATTACCCGCAGCGAGTGGATCGAGAACCCCATCGATGCCTTCATCCTCCGCCGGCTGGAATCCGAAGGCCTGCAGCCTTCGCCGCGCGCCGCGCCGAACGAACTCCTGCGGCGATTGTCGCTCGATCTGATCGGCCTGCCGCCGTCGCTCGACGAGCTCGACGCGTACATGGCCGTCGCCGAAAGCGATCCGCGCGAGGCCTATAACGGCGAGATCGACCGCCTGCTTGCCTCCTCGCACTTCGGCGAGCGCTGGGGCCGGCTGTGGCTCGACGCCGCGCGCTACGCCGATTCCGACGGCTTCGAGAAAGACAAGCCGCGGTTCGTCTGGCACTATCGCGACTGGGTCATCAACTCGCTCAACGCCGATAAGCCGTACGACCAGTTCGTCATCGAGCAGATCGCCGGCGACCTGTTGCCAAACGCCAACCAGGACACGCGCGTCGCGACGGGTTTCTTGCGCAACTCAATGATCAACGAAGAAGGCGGCGTCGATCCCGAGCAGTTCCGCATGGAAGCCTTGTTCGACCGCATGGACGCCGTCGGCAAGGCCGTTCTCGGCCTCACCATCCAGTGCGCCCAATGCCACACCCACAAATACGATCCGATTGAACATACCGATTACTATCGTATGTTCGCATTCCTCAACAATTGCGACGAAGGGCAGATCTCGGTTTATGCCGACGCGGAGCAGGCGCAGTGGGCTGAGACCCTGAAGCTCATCACCCGCATTGAGGAGGAGCTCAAAGCCGCGCACCCCAACTGGGCCGAGCGGATGGCCGAGTGGGAGGCGTCACTGAAAGAGAAAGACGACGCTCAGTGGTCCATCGTCCGCCCGCAGCTCGATTCCAGCGGCGGCCAGAAGCACTACCTGCTCGAAGACGGCTCGGTCCTTGCGCAAGGGTACGCCCCTTGCACACATCAAACAAACTTCACCGTCGAAGTGACAGAGCCGGCGAAGATCACCGCGATTCGCTTGGAGCTGCTTAACGATCCAAACCTCCCGCACGGCGGACCGGGACGTTCGATCTATGGACTGTTCGGCCTCACCGAGTTCAAGGTGAATGTCGAACCGCTCGATGGAAAGGGAAAGCGGACGCCGCAGAAGATCGTTAAGGCGACCGCCGACGTCAGTCCCGAGGAACGGCTCCTCGACCCGGTGTTCGATGACCGCAGCGGCCGCCGCCGCGTCACCGGACCGATCGAATACGCGATCGATGGCAAGGGCGAAACTGCCTGGAGCGGCGACATCGGCCCAGGCCGCAGCAACGTTCCGCACCAGGCAGTGTTCGTCCTCGAAAAACCGATCGAAGTCGGAGCCGGGCAGCGGATCACCTTCGGTCTGGCCCAGAACCACGGCGGCTGGAACAGCGACGACAACCAGAACAACAACCTCGGCCGCTTCCGCTTCTCGATCACTTCGACCGAAAACGCCGTGGCCGATCCCGTCCCCGCCGCCGTTCGCAAGATCCTCGCGATTCCCGCGAAGGACCGCACGCCGGAGAAAGTCAATACA
>DASVCM010000876.1:0-4941 GCA_036381635.1 Lacipirellula sp. | reverse complement strand
GTCGCTCTCGAAGCTCGATCTGCACAATGTTTACCTGCCGCCGTTCAAAGGGGCGATCGACGCCGGTTGCCGCACGCTGATGACGACGTTCAGCGAAGTGAACGGCGTGCCGGGGACGGCGCATGAGTATCTGCTCGAGGGCGTGCTGCGGCAGCTGTGGGGATTTCGAGGGTTCGTCGTGAGCGACTGGAACTCGGTGGTCGAGATGATTGCGCATGGCTACAGCGCCGATGGGGCCGAGGCGGCGCGGCAGGCGCTCACCGCGGGCGTCGACATGGAGATGGTCAGCCCGGCGTATCACCAGCACCTGGCGACGCTGGTGAAGGAGGGGGCGGTGCCGGAGTCGGCGGTGGACGAAGCGGTGCGGCGGATACTGCGGGTGAAGTTTGAGCTGGCGTGGGGCGCTAAGTCGCAAATCGCCGCGGGCGACTCGCTGGGGCGAGCGGCGGAGCGGGCGGTGATGCGGCCGCGGTCGTTGGAATTGGCGCGGCGGCTGGCGCGGGAGAGCGTGGTGCTGCTCAAGAACAGCGAGCAGACGTTGCCGCTGAACCGGGACGCCCTGCGGCGGATTGCGGTGATCGGGTCGCTGGCCGACGATGCGAAAAGTCAGCTCGGGTGCTGGTCGCTCGACGGCGACGCTCGCGAGACAGTGACGGCGCTGGAGGCGATTCGCAATGCGGTCGGCGAGTCGGCGGAAGTGGTCTATTCACGCGGGGCGTCGGCGGATTTTTCGACCGATGCGAGCGGGCTGAAGGTAGCGGCGGAGTTGGCTGCCGGGGCGGACGTGGCGATCGTGTTTGTCGGCGAGGATGCACTACTGAGCGGGGAGGCGCGGTCGCGGGTCGAGCTTTCGCTGCCGGGCGTGCAGAGCGAGCTGGTGCGGGCCGTTGCAACGACGGGCACGCCAACCGTGATTGTCGTGCTCGCGGGGCGGCCGCTGACGATCGGCGCAGAGTGCGAGGTAGTCGACGCGGTGCTGTACGCGTGGCATCCGGGAACGATGGGGGGGCCGGCGATTGCGGACGTGCTATTCGGCTCGGCGGCGCCTTCGGGCAAGCTGCCGGTGACGTTTCCCAAGCACGTGGGCCAAACGCCGCTGTACTACGGGCACATGAATACTGGACGGCCGAGTCCGAAATCGTACCAACCGCTGTCGGCGTCGGGGCAGAAGGATTTGCCGGTCGACTTCCAGTACCGCTCGCATTATTTGGACAGCGATCCGTTCCCGCTATTTCCGTTCGGCTACGGGCTGTCGTACACGACGTTTGCTTACGACGAGCTGCAGGTGAGCACCGATGAAATTGCAGCGGGCCAAACGTTGGGCGTGACGGCGCGGGTGACGAATACCGGCGAGCGCTCGGGGACGGAGGTCGTGCAGCTTTACGTCCGCGACCTGGTGGCGAGCGTGGTGCGGCCGGTGAAGGAGTTGAAGGCGTATCGCCGCGTTTATCTGCGGCCGGGGGAGTCGCGGATTGTGGAATTTGCGCTCGATGCGAGCGATCTGGCGTATTTGGACGCCGAGGGGAAGCCTGTGTTGGAGCCGGGCGAGTTCGCCGTGGGAATTGGTGGGGATTCGAGCGTGGAGCTCGACGGACGGTTTCAATTGAACGCGAGCGGGTCGATGCAAGAGAAGAGGCCGGCGGCGGTAGCCCGTAGACCTGGGGATGGCGTCAAGCAGCATGGCAGGGAGGCAGATTAGCGGCAGCCTCTTCCCTGCAACCCTTAGCTGAAGTCAATGCATTCGGCCGGTGGAGTGGCATCTGTCCGTGCAAACGCGACGTATTCGCAATCGGGACAGTACTGGCAATGGAACTGCTTTTCACCCGGCGGATGCGACTTATGTGCGATTGTATATGCCCGGCCCGCATTGACGCCGCGTTGAATGCCTCCTTTCTTAGCTGTGCGTACCTTCGCTAGGGCTTCGATAATTCGCTCATCGTGGAGGACAATCCAGTCTGTACGCAGAATGCCTGCTGTTAGACTTCTGCGGCAATGGGGACAGCTAGCCATGGGCTTCGTGCTCTGCGTGTTGCGTTGAGTTTACGAATAGTGATACCGGCAAGTAAGAATGCGAACCTTGTCCGCTCCGACCTGGTACACTAATCGGTGCTCGTCGTCGATGCGCTTCGACCAGCAGCCAGCCAGCTCGTGCTTTAGAGGTTCAGGCTTGCCTACGCCGCCAAATGGGTCGACCGCAGTTTCCTGAACCAACCGAATGATCCGCAGCGCTTTCTTGCGATCCTGCTGCACCCACCAGGCAAGATCGTCTAGCGCCGACGCGTCAAATTCCAAGCTTCGCGCGGACTTCGTCAAGCGAGATGCCCTCAGTCCGGTTCTTGGCCTCGATGAGACGCTTGCGCATCGCTTCGCTCTTGAGCAGATACGCGGTTTCGCGTTCTGATTCGATGTCCCGCCAAACGTCGATCGGTACGACGACCGCTACGGCGTTGCCGTTGTCGTCCGTTAAATACTGAAGAGGGGGTTCGAGGGACATGGTGATTACCGAATGCGGAATGTCCGATTAGTTAATCCATTGTACGGCGCAGCCGATCGATTAGCGACACCGCATGTACAGTTCCGGCTCGGCGCTCGGCCTCGCCCTCGCCACAGGGTTTCGGCGCCTAGTGCGAAACCGCGCCGCTCATCGCTTCGAGCTGATAGAGCGGCAGGTGGCGGTAGTACACCTCCAGGCAGTACGTCGCCAGGCAGGTGACGAACAGGCGGCCGCCGCCGGCGACTCCGGTGGTTTCGTCGAGCGTAGGGTCCCAACTGCCGCGCTCTTTGCCGTCGCGCACCTGCAGCGCGGGGATCACCTCGCGCATGGCGCCGTTCCAGCGACGCCACGCAGGCCCTTCCATGTGGTGGCAGACCTGGGCGGCGTAGTACCAGTAGTAGACGTGCGTGCGGTTGTCGCCGTACTGGGGCAGGTTGCTGGTGAGGACCTCGACGCCGCGGACGAGGCTGGGGTTGCTGCGGCTCCAGCCGAGGTATTGCCGGCAGAGGAGGCCCTCGGCGGTCATGCTCAGCTTCTTGCCTTGGCCGGGGACGTAGGAGTACTGGGCGCCGCCGTCTTGCGCGACGGTGTCGAGGAAATCGTTGATGCGGCCGAGGGCGGGGCTATCGACTTCCAGTCCGGCCATCCGTGCGCTCTGCAGGGCCATGACGAACCAGCCCGTGACGGATGTGTCGCTGTCGAAGCCGGGTTGGTATCGCCAGCCGCCTTCGGGCGATTGCGTCTTGATGCAGTAGTCGATCGCCCGCTGGGCGTCGTCGCGGTACTCGGTGTCTTTGGTCATGCCGTACAGTTCGCACAGCGCGATCGTGGCAAGCGCGTTCGTATACATGCGGCCGTCGGCGCTCCCTTCCTGAAAGAAGCTGCCGTCTTTTTTCTGCCGCTTGCGGAAGGCGTTCCAGCCGCGGGTGACGACGCGGGTGAACGGGTCGTTGTGATCGCTCATCGGCGTGTAGCCGGCGCCTTGGAAGGCGAGCAGGGCCATGGCGGTGGCGGCGTCGTGGTTTTCGGAATTGGCGCCGTCGGCGTATTTGCCGGTGAGGCTCCAGAGGGAGTCGCTCTGCTGGTTGCGGGCCAGCCACTTGAGGGCTTCGGTCACAGCGCTTTCGGTCGCGGCGGTGCCGCCGTAGGCGCGGAGCAGCGAGTCCTTCATGCCGGCGCCGCGGCCGGAGAGGGCGAGTTGGATCGGCGGCGCGTCGGCAGTTTCCAGGCCGAGTTCTGGCACGACCTCCGTGGCGACGGCCGTTGAGGTCGTGTCGGGCGAGTTCATCTCGAGCGGCTGCATCGCGTCGCCCGGCGGCAGGATCGGTTCGTCCAGATCGATCGCCATGTCGAGCTCGCCGGTGTTGAAGTCCTCGCCGCCGTCGTCCGCGACGCTGAGGCTGAGGACGAACTCCGGGACTTGCTCGGTCGCCACTAGCCACAGGCCGAGGATGATCACCAGCAGCATGTGGACGATCGCGCTGATGAGCCACGCGGGGGCGGCTTCGAGGTAGTCGTGGTCGGCTTGCGGGGGGAGGGGGGCGGTGGAGGCCGGGGCGGGGTGGGGGGCGGGTGCGTGCTTCGCGCGCTCCGCTGGCGCGTCGCGGCTAACACGGGACGCGGCCGGCTCGGCGCCGCTAGCGGTGCGCGCGGCGGGGACGGGTACGGCCACCGGCAGCGGGGGCGGCGCGGCCGGGTCGATCGCCGATGGCAAGTCCGGCTGAGACATGAAGGGCTACTCTTGGCTCCGTTCCGGCGGAGGTGAGGCGAGCTAAGCCCCAAGCGGCAAGCGGCGTCGGCGGCGCCTCGTTGGTTCAATGTACCCGCCCCTAGTGCTATCGGCAAGAAATCCCGGCGCCGCAAGTGCTTGCGCCCATTGGTTAAGCCGAGCGGAGCGAAAACCGACAAAGCCATCAGACGCCTGCGGCCGATACTAGCGATACAACCGGCCTAACTGCGCGGCTTCAATCTGGGGGATGAGCATGTCGTTTCGTTTCTTCAGCGTCCTGGGTTCCATCGCGGTCATGATTGCAGCAGCGCGGACGGCTGCGGCGCAGACGGCGGCGAGCGCGTTTGTGCCTGGGTCGGGGACGAAGATCGACTATGTGAGCGACGACTTTGAGGATCCGACTTGGGGGTATGTTCACAAGCACCCCAAGAGCTCGCGCGAGCAGGACGAGCGGATGCGGCATCCCACCGGCGGTTCGACCAACGGCCGTTGGCACGAAGGGCCGGAGCGCGGGCAGCCTGACCAGATTGAGGTGATTGCGACGCCGGCAGGCGGGCTTGAAGGGAGCACGCGGGCGCTCTTGTTGCGGACGCTTCACTCGGGCATTCCCGGTATGAACACGCGCGGCGTGGAGCAGGATGATCTCATCGCCGCGGTTCCTGCACGGCTGCGAGGCGGCGTGAATATCAGTGAACAGCCGAGCGTAACGATCCGCGTC
>DASVCM010000875.1:0-3389 GCA_036381635.1 Lacipirellula sp. | reverse complement strand
GGCGCTACTCAGCATTGGATGTGAAGATGCCGCGCCCTCGTTAAGCGGGTCGGTGACGTACAACGGCTCGCCTGTCGCCGACGGCAATATCGCCTTCACCCCAATCGAGGCCGGCACATCTTTCGGCGCCAAAATCACTGGGGGCAGCTATCAGGCTGATAAGGTCTACGAGGGCCAGTATCGAGTGCTTGTCAGCGCCTCATCGGACGCACAAGTTCCGAAGACGCGTGAAGAAGCACAAAAGATGCGACAGTCCGGTCAGAATCAGCCCGCCGCCACGCTCATCCCGGCCGACGCCGAAGGCAACGGCCAGACCGTCGAGATCACCGGCGGCGAGCAAACCCTCGACTTCGCCCTCACCGGCCCGCCGCAGCCGTGACGGCTTCCTGACTTACCTCGTTATTACAAGCAAATCCGCCGAGCCGTCCACCAGAGCCATCCCGGAGGGATGTCAGCCATTAGCCGGGGGTCGAGCTAGCTCGACCCCCGGAACACGTGTCCGTCAGGTCGTCGAACCCGCGAGGGTTCGCAGCGCCGCTACCAACCCTCCGGGTTGGAAGACAAGAATATTGAACCTGAAACCGCGGGCGTCGCTGCGCTCAGCCCCCGGCTAATGGCTAGGAACCCTTCGGGTTCGACCAGTGAATTCCGGATCTACTTTGGCGGATTTCAATTGCTGATCAGCCCGGTAATTCGCCAATCATTCCGAGTGGATAAACCCAGAACTTCTTGCTGAAAGTGGCCGCGCGTTCTGCTAATCTCGAATTCCTAACCATGCGGTCCGTTCGTCGCACCATTATGGGATGGGCGTCCGGCCGATAACGCTCCACGCAAGCCAGCCCCCTAGGGCTCCGATATATTTGCCCCTGCTATCCCACCGGACCGTGGATCAATTCATCGCAAATCCAACCCGAGAAAACCCGAACCAAACTTCTTCCCGCCAAGGGATTAAGTCCCATGTCGAAAAACTCGACATCCCAAAATTGCATCGCCGCGCAAGTCGTTTCACCGTCACCCAGTTGCGAAAACTCGCCTCGCCGCAAGTCCAATAAAAATGAGTTTTGTCCGCCCGAACGTGTTCGCGGGCACAACCTCCCAAAAATCCCAAAATAGATGCTCCCGCCACCGACAACGCTCCAAGCAGGACCCGCCATGACCCGCACTCGCCACGCCTCCATCCTTCCTGGCGTTCTTTCATTCACCGCGGCGCTATTCGTGGCTATGGTCGCCCACGCCGCCGAGTGGCAGCCCGCCGAGTCGCGCCTCAAGACCCCCTGGTTCGACCAGGTCTCGCCCGAGGCCGCGCTCCCCGAATACCCGCGCCCACAATTGGTCCGCGACGAGTGGACCAACCTCAACGGCCTCTGGGACTACGCCATCGTCACGGAAGAAGACGAATCGGCGAGCCGGGAGCGTAAGCGACCGGAGTCCTACGAAGGCCAAATCCTCGTCCCCTTCCCGATCGAATCCGCCCTCAGCGGCGTCAAGAAGACCGTCAAGCCGGAAGACCGCCTCTGGTACCGCCGCACGTTCGAGCGCCCCAAAACCGAAGAGGGCGGCCGAGTGCTCCTCCACTTCGGCGCCGTCGATTGGAAGTGCAACGTCTACGTGAACGACCAGGAAGTCGGCGAGCACACCGGCGGCTACGACCCGTTCACCTTCGACATTACCGACGCGCTCAAAGACGGCGAGAACGAACTGGTCGTCTGCGTCGAGGATCCCACCGACGAAGGCGGCCAACCCCGCGGCAAGCAAATCCTCAACCCCCACGGCATCTGGTACACCGCCGTCACCGGCATCTGGCAAACCGTCTGGCTCGAACCCGTGCCTAAGCAATACATCGAGTCGATTCGCATCGTGCCGAACGTGGACGAGCGAACGGTCGAGATCACCGTCAACGCCAGCGGCGACACGGAGACGGACGCCGTCGTCCGAGTGAAAAGCCCCGGTGATCCCCGCGCGCCCTCCCTTTCCTCTATCCCAAGCGTACACGCCGGCAAGACGGGCGAGCCGATCGTCATCCAGCTCAGCGACGCCGCAAAGTTATGGTCGCCCGACGAACCCTGGCTCTACGCAATCGATGTGGCGCTCGCCAAAGATTTCAATCGCGAGCCGGCCGACAAGGTCGAAAGCTACTTCGGCATGCGCAAGATCGAAGTCGCTAAAGACGACAAGGGCGTCAACCGCCTGATGCTCAACGGCGAGCCCCTCTTCCAGTACGGCCCGCTCGACCAGGGCTGGTGGCCCGACGGCCTCTACACGCCGCCCACCGACGAGGCCCTGAAGTTCGACGTCGAGATGACCAAGAAGTTCGGCTTCAACATGGCCCGCAAGCATGTGAAGGTCGAGCCGGCCCGCTGGTACTACTGGTGCGACAAGCTGGGCCTGATCGTCTGGCAGGATATGCCCTCGGGTGATTTCGACAAGAACGAGGAGAGCCGCGAGAACTATCGCCGCGAGCTCAAGGCGATGATCGACGCCCTGCATCACTTCCCGTCGATCGTCATGTGGGTCCCCTTCAACGAAGGCTGGGGCCAGCACGAGACCGTCGAGGTTGCCAAGTGGACGAAGGAGTACGATCCCACGCGGCTGGTGAACGAAGCCAGCGGCTGGCACGACCGCGGCTCAGGCGACGTCTCCGACATGCACAACTATCCCGGCCCCGGCATGCGGCCCGTCGAAGAGGACCGCGCCGTGGTCCTCGGCGAATTCGGCGGCCTCGGCATGCCGGTCTCCGGTCACACCTGGCAGGACGAAAAGAACTGGGGCTACGTCTCCTACAAGACGCCCGAGGAGCTGACCGACGCCTACGTCGGGCTGCTCACGGCCATGCAGCCGCTCATCGGCGAAGGCCTTTCGGCCGCCGTCTACACGCAGACGACCGACGTCGAGATCGAAGTGAACGGCCTGCTCACCTACGATCGAAAGGTCGTGAAGATGGACCTCGGCCGCATCGTCGCCGCGGCCAAGGAACTGTACGGCCCGCCGCCGGCCGTGGCGACTCTAGTTCCCACCAGCCAAGAGCAGAAGCAAACCTGGCGCTACACGCTCGAAGAACCCGCAGAAGATTGGCAAGCCGCCGACTTCGACGATTCGTCGTGGAAGGAAGGGGAGGGCGGCTTCGGCACGGAAGGGACCCCCGGCGCCGTCGTCGGCACGCGGTGGGACACCAAGGACATCTGGCTCCGCCGCAAGTTTACCTTGCATCAGATCCCCGAGGGCGAGCTGTACCTGAAAATCCACCACGACGAAGACGCCCAAATCTACGTCAACGGCGAGCTAGTCTCCAAACGCCGCGGCTACCGCGGCGGCTATGGACTGGTTCCGGTCGACGAGCCGGGCAAGTCGCCATTGAAGGACGGCGAGAACACGATCGCCGTCCACTGCCG
>DASVCM010000874.1:0-5187 GCA_036381635.1 Lacipirellula sp. | reverse complement strand
GGTCCGCGCCGACTCGATGATCTTGCGGATCACCTCCTCCGCCCGCGCCTCTTCGACAAACGCGGTGATCTCCACTTTCGGCAGAAACGCCTGCGTGTACTCACTCTCAGCGTACTCGTCGTATTCGTCGAGATAGCTTTTCTGCCGGCCCATTCCCTTCACTTCGCGAATGTGGACGGCCTCCAGCGGCGCGCGGCGCAACCCCTCAAGAATGCGCTCCGCCAGAAACGGTTTCACAATGGCGACGACTTGCTTCATACCGGCGACGGCTTGGTCGATCAATTGCAGCCCCGGGCTCTGCCCGGGGGTTGCGCTACGTGGGACGCCGCCCTGCGAAAAACCCCCGGGCGGAGTCCGGGGCTGAAACTTACGGACGCTTTAACTGAAGAAATTCTCGCCGTACAAGTCGATCGCCGGGCCGGTTTCGACTTCAATGTCGCCGTAGACTCTCGTGCGGCAGGAAAGCCGCATCGTTTCCTCGTGACCGACGAACGCCAGGCACGGAATCGGGTCCAGGCCGCCGGGCGTGATCGGCGTCGGGATCGGCCACTTGAACCGCGTCCGTTCAAGCGTTCCCATCGGGCTGGTGTTTTCCATCCCCTTGGTAATCAGCACCCGGCAGGTGCCGCACTGGCCTAACCCGTGGCAGTTGATGATCTTATTAAGCCCCGCGCCGAAGCCGTTCACCCCCTGATGGACGTTGACGCCCGCCTTGAGCGCCTCGGTCCGGAGATTGGCCCCTTCGGGGACTTCAATCTCCACATTTTCTTTGACGAACTTGATGACCGGCATGGAACTCGCAAATCCTTTAAGCTGCAGAGACAAGGCACAAGATGCGGCTAGCCGAGACCTTCGGCCAGGGAATACCATACTTTAACGCGCCGCCGGAGGCCACGAAAGTGCAGCCGCCGCGGCGGCCGATGGAGCACGCAAGCGCCGTGCGTCGCGCAAGCGGCTGTCATCCTGAGCGGAGCGAAGGATCTAGCGCCGGGACCAGACTCTTCGCTCCGCTCAGAGTGACTCACCACACTCCAACAGAGACCCAACGATGGACCGCCAGTACACCAAGTTTCAACAGAAGGCGATCAAGAACTTCTACGACAACCGCGAGTCGATCTCGCTGCAGCGGCTCGGCGAGCTGGTGACCGACCTCTACCTCGCCGAAGGCAAAACCCGCGGCACAAAATGGAAGCAGATCGCCACGGCGCTAGAACGCCTCGGCGTCCCCAAGAGCGAGGTAGATCACCTGGTGAAGAAGGACGACGTCTCGCTGCTGGCAAAGAAAGTCACAGAGCTCACCGGCAAGTGAATTTGAGAGCCCCCGGCTCCGCCGGGGGACAGCCTCGCGGAAGACTTAACGAACTCCGTCCCCTGGCAAAGCCGGGGGCTTTCAGTCATGCGGCAATACCTCGATCTTCTCGACCACGTCCTGACGAGCGGCGTTCATAAGAGCGACCGCACCGGCACCGGCACGCGCAGCGTCTTCGGCTACCAGATGCGGTTCGATCTGAGCGAGGGCTTTCCGCTGGTCACCACCAAGAAGGTGCACGTCCGCTCGATCGTCCACGAACTGCTCTGGTTTCTTCGCGGCGAGACGAACATCACGTATCTCACCGACAACGGCGTCACGATCTGGAACGAGTGGGCCGACGGCGAGGGGAACCTTGGGCCGGTGTACGGCAAACAGTGGCGGAGTTGGGTTACCGCCGACGGCGGCGCCGTCGACCAGATGCGAGAAGTCGTCGAAGAGATCCGCCGCAATCCCGACTCGCGGCGACTGATTGTGAGCGCGTGGAACGTCGGCGACCTGCCGCGGATGGCTCTGCCGCCGTGCCACTTGCTGTTCCAGTTCTACGTGGCCGAGGGCAGCCTCTCCTGCCAGCTCTATCAGCGCAGCGCCGACGTGTTTCTCGGCGTGCCGTTCAACATCGCCTCGTACGCGCTGCTCACGATGATGGTCGCGCAGGCAACGGAACTAAAGCCGGGCGACTTTGTCCACACCTTCGGCGACGCGCACCTCTATGACAACCATCTTGAGCAAGCCCGGCTGCAGCTCTCGCGCTCGCCGCGGCCGCTGCCGACGATGCGGCTGAACCCTGAGGTAACCGACCTGTTCGAGTTCAAGTACAAGGACTTCGAGCTTGAAGCGTACGACCCGCATCCGCACATCAAGGCGCCGGTCGCGGTATGAAGCTGTCGATCATCGTCGCAGTCGCGGAGAACGGCGTGATCGGCCGCGAGAACTGCCTGCCGTGGCGGCTGTCGGCCGACCTCAAGCGGTTCAAGCAGCTCACGATGGGCCACGCGATCATCATGGGCCGCAAGACGTACGAATCGATCGGCCGGCCGCTTCCGGGGCGGCGGATGATCGTCATTTCGCGGCAAACCAACTACCACGCGCCGCATGCGAACGTGGCGGGTAACCTCGCCGACGCGCTCAAGCTCGCCGGCCAGCAATACGAGATCGAGGCATTCGTTATCGGCGGCGCCGAGGTGTTCAAACTGGCCCTGCCAATTGCCGAGCGAATGTACCTCACGCGCGTGCACGCTCCTGTGCCGGGCGACGTTTACTTCCCGGCGGTTGACCCCGCGTCATGGCAACTGTTCGAGTCCCAGCCCCATCCGGCGGATGAAAAGAACGAGTATCCATTCACCTTCGAGCGCTACGAACGAGTGAGGGGGTGACGCCATGGGCAGGGCCGTTGCGAAAGAACCGGTGCGGTGCACCTGGCCGCTCGGCGGGAACGACCTCTATGTGAAGTATCACGACGAGGAGTGGGGCGTTCCCGTTCTCGACGACCGCAAGCAGTTCGAGTTCCTCACGCTGGAAAGCGCCCAGGCGGGCCTGAGCTGGTCCACGATTCTCAACAAGCGCGAAGGTTTTCGCCGCACCTTCGCCGACTTCGACCCGCAAAAAGTGGCGCGGTTCACGCCGGCGCGCATCGAAAAGATTCTCACCGATCCAGGCATTGTGCGCAATCGCCTCAAGGTCCTCGCCGCGGTAAACAACGCCCGGCGGTTCCTGGAAGTGCAGGAAGAACTCGGCAGCTTCGCCAAGTACCTCTGGCAGTTCGTCGGCGGCGCACCCGTTCAAAACCGCTGGTCGGACACGAAGCAAGTGCCGGCCACTTCGCCCGAGTCCGACGCCGCGAGCAAGGACCTCAAGCGCCGCGGCTTCAAATTCGTCGGCAGCACAATCATCTACGCTCACATGCAGGCCACCGGCATGGTGAACGACCACCTGACGAGCTGCTTCCGCCACCGCGAGGTGGCGAAGTTGGCGAAGCGATAAAGCGAGGCCGGCGTCGGCTTTACGGTTCGATCCGCCAAGGAAACGCGACGACGTCGTCGATCGACGTCGCGCCGCACGCCAGCATCGCGAGGCGATCGAAGCCGAGGGCACAACCGGAGCACGGCGGCAAGCCGGGATCTTCCATCGCCTTAAGAAGCTGCTCGGGGAGGAGCAGGGGAGGGCGGTCGTAAGCCGCTCGATCTTCGTTGACCTTTTCAAGCCGGCGGCGGAGGACGGCGGCGTCGGTCAGCTCGTGGAAGCCGTTCGCCAATTCAATGCCGCGCCAATAGAGCTCGAACCGCTCGGCCACCTCGACGCCGTCCTCGCGGACGACGGTCGCTGCGAGCGATGACTGGCTGGCCGGGTAGTCGTAAAGAATCTCCGGGCCCGCAGCCCCAAGTTTCGGTTCAACGGCCATGGCGAGCAGCAGATTGAGCCATTCATCTCGATCATCCCGATTGGTGGCATCGGGGACGGCAATGCCAAGGCGACGAGTAGTTCCGGCGAGTTCGTCGCAACTTGCCACATGCGGATCGACGCCGGCGTGTTCCAGAAAAGCCTGACGATAAGTCGTCTTCACAGCGGGCCGGGCGCTGGCCACTTCCTGGCATAAAGCATCGAGCAACTCCATGCCGGCCTCCATCGTATCGCCCGTGCGATACCACTCGACAATGGTGAACTCCGGATTGTGAAGCTGCCCGCGCTCGCCGTAGCGGAACGAGCGCGTTACCTGATAAATGGCCGGCAGCCCCTCCGCGAGCAGCCGCTTCATGTGGAGTTCCGGCGAAGCCTGCAGCCAGAGCGCCTCACCAGTAGCCGCGAGCCAACGGCTCGCCGGTGAAGCAGTGGTTGCGTCGCCCGCGCCGCTCCGGCGAGCTGTTAGCTCGCGGCTACTGGCGTCGCTCTCCACCGCGAACGGCTCGATGTGCAGCTCGGGGATGATCTCGCGATCGAGCAGCGGAGTTTCCACTTCGAGAAACCCGCGATCGGCGAAGAACTTCCGCAGCCGCGACAGTAGCTCGGCCCGCCGACGAAGTCGCCCGTGGCGCTCGTTGTAGTTCATGCCGCCGCGCCATCGTGTGTAAAGACCACCGGCCCGCCGGGCAGCAGCGGCGGCATGGGGCAATCGATCATGTCGCAAATGCCGCGCAGCAGTTCCGCCTCGGCGACGCTCACCTCGCGGTCGGCGCAGATGCACGCCGCACAAGCATCCACCAGATGGCGCCGCTTCTTGTCGGCCACGCGCGCCAGGTCGTCCAGCGCCCGGCTCAGCGGTTCCAGGCCGCACTCGTCCGGCGGCAAGAGCGTCACGTTCACCTCCGGCAGCCTGGCCGCTCCGCGCGCAAGCGCCGCCGCGGGATCCTCCTGATGATCCACATACGCCAGCGTGGACAGCAGCACCGAGCACTGACTGCCCATCCGCTGCAGGCCGTAGTAAGCCGCTCGCGGCGCCGCCGTCTTCTCGTACTGGGGCTGCAAGTGACGAAGCACAACGCGATAGAGCATCCATTCAAACAGCCCCAGCCGCTGGTCGGCGGCGACAAGCTCCTTGAAGCAGCGAAGGAACTGGTCGTACTGCGATCGCGACATCGCTCGCAGCGATGGCAACGCGAGGTCCACCAACGGCAGCCGCGCTCGCACATCGAGAATGTCGAGGTACGGCATCAGCCGATGGGTGAGCTCGGTTATATCCGCGGTCGCAAGCTCGGCGAGCTTAGCGAGTTGGGCCTGTCGAATGTCTTCGTTTCGATCCAGCAGAAGGCCGAATAAAACAGCGCGGGCGCCGTACGCTTCACGCACTGCCTGAGCGACCGGCGACGGCAGCGACTCGGCAAGCGCCGCCGCGTACTCGCGATGCCGCTCCGTGGGATCGCCGACCTGCTCAGAGGCACGTG
>DASVCM010000873.1:0-2813 GCA_036381635.1 Lacipirellula sp. | reverse complement strand
CATCCCCTGTGCGGAATTGCAGTGCTTGCCGAAGTTGGTTCTCCAGCGACCGCTCGTCTTTCAGAAGTTCATCGTATTGCCGGCGCTGCTCGCTCGTCGGCGCGCGCATCAGCGGCGCGGCATTGCCTATTCGGCCGTCTTCGCCGATTTCATCGACATTGTTGAAGAATGCAAATACCCGGTAGTACTCGCGCTGCGATATGGGATCGAACTTGTGGTCATGGCAGCGGGCGCACTCCAGCGTCAAACCCAGCCACGCCAGCGACATCGTGCGCACTCGATCAGCTACGTACTCGACCCGATACTCCTCGTCGATGATTCCGCCCTCGGAGTTGATGACGTGATTTCGATTGAAGCCACTTGCGACCAGATCATCCGGCGTTCCGCCCGGCAGCAGATCGCCGGCCAGTTGCTTGGTAATGAACTGGTCGTAGGGCATGTTGGCATTGAAGGCGTCGACGACCCAGTCGCGCCAGGGCCACATCGTGCGGAGCGAATCGTTGTTAAAGCCGTGGGTGTCGGCGTAGCGGGCCACGTCGAGCCAGTCGGCGGCCATCCGCTCGCCGTAGTGCGGACTGGCCAGCAGTTCATCGAGGGCGGATGCAATTGGATCGCTAGCGGCTTGCCACTTGGCGAGCTGTGCGGGGGTCGGCGGCAAGCCGGTTACGTCGAAGCTGATGCGCCGCAGCAGTGTGGGCATCGGCGCCCGCGGCGAGGGCGCGAGCCCTTGCGCCGCGAGCCGCGAAAGGATGAACCGGTCGACGTCATTCTGCGGCCAATCGCCGCGCTCGACCCTCGGCGGCTCCGGCCGGCGGGCGGTTTGAAACGCCCAATGGGCCTCGTAGTCGGCGCCCTGGGCGACCCAGCGCGTCAGCAGCTCGATCTGCTGCCGAGTCAGTCGCCGGTGCGAGTCCGGCGGCGGCATGCGCAAATCGGGATCGCCGGTCGAGATCCGCTCGATCAGGGAGCTTTCGGCCGGTTTGCCGGGGACGATCGCGCCGATTTCAAGAGGCGAGGAGCGGTCGTCGAACCGCAGCTCGGCTTTCCGTTGGGCTGCGTCCGCTCCGTGGCAATGGAAACAGTTTTCGGCCAGGATCGGCCGAACGTCGCGATTGAAATCGACCGGAGCCTCGGCGGCCGCCGCCAACGGCATGGCAAGAAGGACGATAGCCGCGGGGCGGAAGAGCATGGACTTAGCAGCCGGGAATCCCGCTGCCTGCAAAACTGGATGCGAAGTCTCTACCGTAGCATACCGCCAAGGGCCAGGCGAGTTGGCGTCGGCCGATTACTTGAGCTCCTCAAGCAGTCGTACGGCCGCTTTTACAAGCTCTTCGCCGGCGCCAGGCTGAACGCGCGAGTTGACCGTCTCATAGCTGCCTTCGGCGAACGCCTTTTTGGTGGGAATATAGCCAAGACAATCGTTGGCGAGCTCGATGATAATCGTCGTTTCGAACGGCGAGGCCGCTTTAATGGCCAGACCAAGCTCGACGAAGATCTCCGCAGGCAGCGTCACGATGGCGACTTCTTCGCTCAAGCGGAAGGCTTGCACTTCCAACGGCAGCGCGGTTTCATCGTACGATTGCAGATCTACAATCGTGCACGCTTTTACCTCTTCGAGGAAAGGTAGCTTTCGCTGGCCGACCAGCTCGATGTTGCTGCGGGCTTCAGCAACCTCAGCGAGCGAATACTGTTGCAGCGGGGCTTGTACTTTTGCCCATCGCACGGCCAGCGACGGCTGGCCGACCTTAGGTAGCGCGTTTGAACTCAATGTTTTGACGACTGTTTCAGCAAGCATGCGCCCGATTTCGGATGCCGAGCGAACCGACTTTGTGCGGACGTCGATGTGGTTAATGTCTCCGCACGTGCCGGCGCCAAATAGCACGTCGAAGTCGTCGCCCAAGGATTGCTGCAACTGTTCTTCAAGGAAGCGCGGATAGTCGGCCGAGTACTCTGTGCCGCTGGTCGTGTCGAGGTGCAGTGCGAAGGCGACGATCGCGGCGAAGGGGCTGTCGCCCTTAGCGTCGCGAAGCGATAGAACGCCCACGTCCGGATCGGTAGGCCCGGCCGGCCGGATGATATCGGGATTCAACTGTCCCGGATTGAATCGCACGCCGCCGTCCTTCATGTGGAAGCGGCGATTGAAGGATAGCCGTTCTTCGCGAACTACACCTGCGGAGAGCTTAACGGGGCGGAGATTCTCATGCGCCTGGCTCACGGCCGCGGCGATTTGCTCAACCAGCCGTGCAGGATAGTCAATTGTTTCGTAGGGATCGTTGCCGAGCCGTTTAACCGCGCGGTCATGAAAGTAATTGCGAAGCGGGCCGAAATAGAGCGGGCCTGTATGGGTATGAGTCGCCGCGATCGCGATGTTCTCGGCGGGAATGCCGGTTGCCTTGCTCGCTTCCAGACGGGCTCGCTGGGAGACGTCGCGCGGGACGCCGATGAGATCGCAAAAGACCAGGGCCAGCGAGACGTCCCCCTGCCGCATCACGACCGCCTTGGCTCGCAGCGGGTCCTTGACGCCGGTGCTGACGCGCTCGGTGAAGTAGCCGCTCATGCGCCAGGGAACAGGCGGCGTTATCTCGATCGCAGCTACTGCCGCCCTGAGCTCGGCGGCGGTTGCGTCCGGGGGTCCTACGGCAAGGAAGACAATGAAAAAGCAGCAGGTGACGAGCCCCGCGAGAAGCGATCGGTGCATAGATTCAGAGCGTTGCAATCTGGACATTGGAGATCGCGCCGCCGTAGTGCCACTTGGAACGCACTTTTCGCTCCACGTCGTCGATGACGACGCGCGCGAAATCGACGCCGGTGGC
>DASVCM010000872.1:0-13826 GCA_036381635.1 Lacipirellula sp. | reverse complement strand
GCGAATTCATCGGTGAGCATGTAGTCGGCGTAGTTGCGAAAGGCTGTTACGCGCCAGGCCGAGTTCGGCGAGTCGTCTCGTTGCTTGTTGCGACGCCCGCCTAGCTCGGGGAAGTGGCGATACTCGACGCCGACTTCCTCGAGCGCCGCCGCGAGAATGTCGCGGCCGAAGTGGGGCCATTTGCGCGAGCCGGGAAACCTTCTTATGTCAGCCAGCGCCTCAATCGCTTCTGATTCGAGAAGATCTAGAAACGCAGAAAGCTCGCGATTGGAGTGCCCGATGGTCCATAGTTGATTGGTCGCCATGGGAAGTTCAAAGTGCACTACTTGTGCCTAAGCGTAGTTCTTGGTGGCAGAAGCCCGAGCGCCGCCATTCACTCCGCTCAAAACAAAAGGCGCCTCGGGGCACGCCCCGAAGCGCCTTCTGTTACTTGAACAATCGCGACCGATGCGCTTACCTGCGGCGATGGCCCAGGGCAGCCGCAGCAAGGCAGCTTGCAAGCAATGTCGCGGCGGCAGGTTCCGGGATGACGGTGATGATCCTCAACTCGGGCCGAAGTCCCGCCTCGGCGGCGCCGGTGCTGAAGAGCTGCCAGCCATTCGAAGTTCCGATGGTGCCCAGATAGAAGCCGTAGTTCGGGGCGCCCTGACGCCAGTTCTGGACGATCGACGTAACGTCGATATGCATGACTTCGGTGTCCTGCATGTCGACGACCGTAGCCGCGACCGGCCCGATATCGCCGTTGGCCTGGAGTTCGGTCAGATCGGTGAGCAGCGGATCGCCATTGCTATCGAGATCGGCGTACACCAGGTTCGTATCCCAATCGCGCAGGAGTTGATGCACCTGCACTGGGCCTGGGGAATCAGCATTGGCGCTGCTAAAGCCGGTCGTGAGGACAAGCTCGGCCTTGTAGACCTGGCCTGCGGAAAGGTCGAGATTGTCAAACCGAATGAAGTACGGCCGATCTTGAGAGTCTGTAGCATTCACGCCGTCGATATCCGGCTCGGGGTCGGCGGAGCCAAGCGTCGTGCTGCCGTCCGCGTTGTTCAGGCGGATGTCTGTCGTGTCTGAATAGCCGTTGACGCCATTCTGGTAGCTGCGGACGTTGACGAGCGGATCGACGGTGTAGTTGACGGTGAGCTGGGGGCGATCCGCCACGGTCGACGAGCCGGTCGTATGGGGGCTCCAGCCGTCGTTCGAGCGGTCCGAGCGAATGCCGAAGCCGTAATTGGGGGCGCCGTCGACCCAGGCTTGGACGGCGTTGTCCGCGCGAGCGGAATTCATCGACCCTTGCGCGAGGTCATCGTAGCTCCCCAGCAAGTCGACCACGTCTCCGGTTAGGCCGTCGCCGCCGAAGGTCGTCGACCATGATGACGTGGAATCGAACGGCGTTGCGAGCTGGTAAAGGTTATACGCGCCGCCGGTGTGCGCGTTGCTGGTGGAGCCCGTGACCATGTCGAGCGTCGCGCTAATGATCTTGGCTCCGGCCGGCACGCCGCCGGCGCCGAGGAGGCTGTCGAAGCGAATCAAGCCTTGCGTGGCAACGCCGTCGCCGAATGATGAGCCGCCGCCGTCGAGGAAGTAAGACGTGGTGACCGTGTCGACGTCGGCGCCATTGACTTCGTTGGCCGCGGTGGGCCCGATGCGGCGATCGAACGCGCCCGAATAGCCGGACGTGCCTTGTTGAAAAGTCGCCGTCACGACGACTGGCGCGGCGGAGAGATATGCCGAAGGGAGCGCCGCCGTCAGCAGCGCGAGAACGCGGAATGTACTTCTCATTAGCTCGCTCGTCAGTAGATGAGGTGATCGATTTGGGGATCTCTCGGACGACCCGATTGCCGTCCCGGCAACACCGCCGAAAAGCCGCACAGGAGCGGCAGGATGCAGTTTTCCACGCCCGCGCCACTATAACTATCCCCTTTGACCGCGCCAAATACGTGGCACATAAGGGTTACCGTGCACCTCGCGGGCGTTTCCGACAGCGAGAGCTGCATGGCGTCAAAGTCGCCGTGGTTTCCCCAGCGTACGCATTCGGAAGTCCAGTATGCACTAGGAGTTCCGACGCGCGCGGCAATCGCTGACAAAAACCACGATTCGACGAGGGTGTGGGCCAATACTCGCCTTGAGCGACCTCACAAATCGGGGAGAATGAGCCACTTGGCTGAATCCAGCCTCGGCCTAAATGGGCGTCAGTCCTGGATCGCCTCTCCAAGTCCGCTCCAACGCGATTGAATAACCAAGCACATGGCGCAGCAGTCGTTTCTCGGCCGATGGGCGAATGTCATTCTCTTGGCCGCATTGATTGCGACGCCCTTTGCATGCTGGGGCGCCATTAAAGCCATCCGCGGCAACCGGAACGATGTTTCGGATTGGCTGCCGAAGAACTATCCCGAAACGGTCGAATTGAACTGGTTCCGCAAGCACTTCGTGGCGGACCAATTTGTCATTATTAGCTGGGAAGGCGCCGAGCTAGGCGACGCCCCGGATGGTTCGGAAGACGATCCGCGGCTGGCGAAGTTGAAGAAAGAGTTGGAAGCGGCGCGGCTTCCTGAAAAGCTCATCCACCGCGTGAACGACGATCAGGCGGTGTTCAAGTCGGTCACCAGTGCTCGCGATGTGCTCGAGCAATTGATGTCGCCGCCGACAAGCTTGTCGCAGCGGCAGGCGGTCGAGCGGCTCCAGGGCTCGCTCATCGGCCCCGACGGGCGGCAGACCGTGCTGATGGCGACGCTCTCGCCCAACGCCGCGGCCAACCTGCGGCAAGCAGTCGGCCGGCCGGTGAAGAAATACATCATGGACGACATTACGTCGCCTTTATTCACGGCGCTGGAGCGCGCGGGAATCAAGGCCGATGAGGTGCGTCTTGGCGGACCGCCGATCGATAACGTGGCGATCGACGAAGAAGGCGAACGGACGCTGGTGCGGCTGGCCGGCCTGTCGGGATTGCTCGGCATTACGCTCGCCTATTGGTCGCTTCGCAGCGTCCGGATGACGGCGATCGTATTTGCCTGCGGCATCATCAGCGCCGCGGTCGCCCTGGCCGCGGTGCCGCTCACCGGGCAGCGAATGGACGCCATCCTGATGTCAATGCCGGCGCTGGTCTATGTGCTGGCCGTGTCCGGCTCTGTGCACATCATCAACTACTACCGGCAAGCGGCTGCGGAAGAGGGGACGCTCGAGCACGCCGCCGAGCACGCCATCGCCCACGCGTGGCGGCCAGCCATCCTCACCTCGGTGACGACGGCCATTGGGCTGGCTTCGCTGCTGACTAGCGACATTATTCCGATCGCGAAGTTCGGCGGTTTTTCGGCGCTGGGTACGATCACGATGCTCGCCGTGCTGTTCCTCGTGCTGCCGGCGGCGATGAAGAAGTGGCCCTGGTTGCCGCCCGAGCTGCGGGCCAAGGACGGTCACGGCGAGATGAAGCACAAGGAGGACGGGCCCGGCTTCGGCCAGGCGGGATGGCACGCGTTCGGCAACTTCATTGCGCGGCACCATGCGGCCGTGCTGAGCGTCTGCATGCTGGCGGTCGTGGTCTTCTGCCTGGGACTGCCGCGTGTGACCACTTCGATCGACTTGCTGAAGCTGTTCAGCGAGGACGCCCGGCTGCTGGACGACTACCGCTGGTTTGAGGAGCACCTGGGCCGCATCGTGCCGATGGAGCTGGTCGTCCGCGTTGCGCCGGAGGTGCAGCGCGAAGAGGCGCCGGAAAGTCGAACGGCGGGGCAGCTCGTCGATCGCCATACGTTCTTCGAACGGCTGCGGCTGGTGGAGCGGATCCAACAGAGCATTGACCGCAAACTGGGGCCGGATGGACTCGATCTGGTCGGCGCCACGATGAGTGCGGCGACCTTCGCTCCCGACCTTGGCGGCGAAGAGACGGGATTGCAGGCGTCCACGTATCGCGAGCGGGCCAACGAGCAATTGCTCGCGGCGAAGGATGAGTTTGTCGGATCCGGCTATCTGCGCGTCGAATCCGCGGACGCGGGTCCGCGCACCGGCGAGGAACTGTGGCGGATCAGCGTCCGCGTGGCGGCGTTCCACGGCATGGATCACGGCGAGCTGGTGAAGCGCGTGCAGCAGGCCGTGCAACCCGTCCTGACCGCCCGCGCGGCGAGCGTGGCCGCGCTCGAAGCACTGGCTGCGCGGCGGGACGGCCCGGCGCATGGCGCTCGCGCCGTTGTCTTGCGGCCGGCCGGCTCCGAGCAGTCGCTCGAAGACGTCGTGGCGCTGCTCACGAGCAAAAACGTCGTCGCCCGTACGAGCACCATCCCCATGGAGGAGGTGACCGACGAACAGATCAAGCGGACCTACTCGCGGTTTGACGGCGTGGTGTTGGCCGACGGCTTTAGCCGGGAAGAGATCAATCGCATCCGGCTGTTGGGCATTCCGGTCCTTGCGACGTTCGAGTCCGCCGCCATTGCGGCGAAAGACGACGCCACGGTTCGTGATGAAATTGACGGCGTCGACATGACCTACACGGGCGTCATCCCGGTGGTTTACAAAGCCCAGCATGCGCTGTTAGAGAGTCTCATCAGCAGCACGTGGTGGTCGTTCATCACCATCACGCCGCTGATGATGTTCGTCTGCCGCGGGATCGCGGCGGGCGCGGTGGTGATGATCCCCAATGCACTGCCGGTGCTGATGGTGTTCGGCGGGATGGGGTGGCTGGGCGTACCGGTGGATATTGGTTCGATGATGGCGGCGAGCATAGCGCTGGGCGTGGCGGTGGACGATACGATCCACTTTCTCGCGTGGTACAGGGACGATCTTCGAGCGCTAGGCAATCGCCATGACGCGGTGCTGAAGTCGTATGAGCGCGCGGCGACCGCGGCCCTTCAGGCGGGCTTAATCAACGGCCTCGGGCTCTCGGTTTTCGCAACGAGCTCGTTTACGCCGACGCAGCGATTCGGCTGGCTGATGCTGAGCATCTTGATCGCGGGAATCGTCGCCGAGCTCATCATGTTGCCGTCGCTGATGTTCGGGCCGATCGGCAAAGTCTTTAACTTGAAGGAGCCGCGGCACACGAAGGCGGAAGTGAAGGCGAAGGTCGAGCGGCTCCTGTCGCCGCTTGACCGGCGGCGCGCCCTTAGGGAACATGAGGCCACGGTAGAGGTGTGATCGATGGAGCAGCGCTCCGCGCGCTGGAACTCCTCCGAAAGGGAGGGCGAGGCTCCCGCCGAGCCGCTCTGACAACCGCTCCCGGCTCGGCAGGAGCCGCACCCTCCCAGCTCGTTAAACGGATAGTATTCGCCTCAAGACTTTTCGATTCATATGCCCGATTCGCCATCGACACGCATGACCCTCGTCCAGTGGACCGTGTGCGTGATCGCCGCGATTGGGTTCACGTTCGACACGTACGAGCTGTTGATGTTGCCGCTCGTGCTGCGGCCGGCGCTCATCGAGATGGGCATCCCGCCCGTACTGGTTGAGGGCGACCCTAATCCCGCGTTTAAGTTGTGGGTGTCGCTGCTATTCTATCTTCCCGCTGTGCTGGGCGGGGTGTTCGGCCTGTTGGGCGGATACCTGACCGATCGCATCGGTCGGCGCCGGATGCTGACGTTCAGCATTTTACTCTATGCATTGGCGGCGTTTGCTTCGGGGTTTTCGACGACGCCGGGCATGCTGCTGTTCTTTCGCTGCCTGACGTTCATCGGCGTGTGCCTGGAGTTTGTCGCGGCGATTGCCTGGCTGGCGGAGTTGTTTTCCGACCCCCACCGCCGCGAACGCGTGCTTGGCTACACGCAGGCGTTCGGCTCGGCCGGCGGATTTTTGGTCGCAGTCGTTTACGGCTGGATGGTGCAGTTGGAGCAAGCGGGCCAGTTGCCTACCATCTCGCTGCCCGATTGGCTTAACTTTTTCGGCGGCGAGATTTCGGATCCGAACGCCGCGTGGCGATACACGCTGATGTCGGGGCTGATTCCGGCTCTGCCATTGATCGTGATTCGTCCGTTTCTGCCGGAGTCGCCGGAGTGGCTGCGGAAGAAGCAGGCCGGAACGCTGAAACGGCCGAGCATCGCGGCGATTTTTTCGCCCGAGCTGCGACGGACGACTATCGTGACCACGCTAATGTTCGCGTTTAGCTTCGGGGCGGCGTTCGGGGCGATTCAGCAAATGCCGCGAATGATACCCGGCTTGCCAGAGGTGAAAGCGGCGCAGGCGGAAGTCGCCGGGGCCGAGGACGGCCCGGCTCGCGCCAAAGCTATTCAGGAGCAAACCGTTTCCTCGGTCACGAAGTGGCAAGAGATTGGCGGCATCGTCGGCCGGCTGCTGTTGGCGGCGCTGGCCGTGCGGATCGCCAGTCGTCGCGGCTTGTTGCGGGTGTTCCTCATTCCCGGACTGATCGCGATGCCGCTGACGTTTGGTTACGCCGCCGTGGGGAATCTCGATTGGCTGTACATCGGCATGTTCATCGTGGCGCTGACGACGATCGCGCAGTTCAGCTTTTGGGGAAACTATCTGCCGCGCGTGTATCCCGTGCACTTGCGAGGAACCGGGGAAAGTTTCGCCGCGAATATCGGCGGCCGGATGCTCGGCACTTCGTTCGCCGCGATCACCACGATGCTCGCCGGCATGGAATGGATTCCCGGCGACACGCCGACGGCGAAGCTGGCGTACACCGCGGCGGGGATTGGCACGCTGGTGTTCGCCGGCAACTTGCTCCTCTCATTCTGGCTGCCCGAGCCGCAAGGCGAGGCGATGCCAGATTAGTCGCGAATCGAATTACTGCAGCGGCGTCGGCCGCAGTGCGAGGTTGAATTCTCATGTCGGATGCCGTTCAACGCGCCTGGTGGCGCCAGCTTACGCCGTATCATTGGTTTGTCTTCCTTGTCGCGTCGGCTTGCTGGTCGTTCGATTGTCTCGATCAGCGGCTGTTTTCGCTGGCGCGGAATCCGGCGCTCAAAGCTCTCATGCCCGGCGCCGAGGTGGGGGAAGTGCAAGCCGCCGGCAAGGAGGTGACGGCCATCTTCCTGGTCGGCTGGGGCATCGGCGGCTTGATTTTCGGCGCGCTTGGCGACCGGTACGGCCGGGCGAAGATGCTGACGCTGACGGTGCTGCTGTATTCGGTGTTCACGGGACTGACTTATTTCAGCCAATCGTATTGGAGCTTCGCACTGTTCCGATTCATCACCGGGCTGGGCGTAGGCGGCGTCTTCGGGCTGGCGGTGGCGCTCATCGCGGAAACGCTGCCCGACACCGCACGAACCGGCGCCCTCGGCATGTTGCAAGTGTTGTCGACCGTCGGAAACCTGACGGCCGGCGCGTTCAACTCGATGTTCCAATCCATGGAACAAGCGAAGCTAATCGAGATGGGCAACTCGTGGCGATTCATGTTCCTCGTCGGGGCCATCCCGGCCGTTCTCGTGGTTCTAACGGGCAAGTTCTTGCGCGAGCCGGAGCCGTGGCTGCGAGCTAAGGAAGAAGGACGTCTGCCCAAGGGAAGCATCTTGGCGCCTTACGCGGCGCTATTTGCGGAGAAGCGCTGGCGAAAAAATCTCGTCGTTGGCGCCGTGATCGCCTCGACGGGTGTCATTGGCCTCTGGGCTATTGGCGAATACGCCGTCGATTTGCAGCGGTTCGTGTTTCGCAAGCACTTCGAGGAACAAGGGCTTTCCGGACCGGCGCTGAACGACGCGATGGCCTCCGCAATTACCTGGGCCTACACGCTCAACATGCTCGGCGCCGCCACTGGCATGTGGGTGTTCACGCGAATCGCCATGGCGCTGGGCCGGCGGCCGGCGTTTGCACTCGGATATACGGCCTCGCTGATAGTAACCGCCCTTGCGTATTGGCTGATGGAGACGCCGAGCCAGGCGTATTTCTGGATGCCGCTGATGGGCGCCGTGCAGCTTGGTCCGTTCGCGGGCTTCGCCATCTATTTGCCGGAACTGTTCCCCAGCCGCATGCGCAGCACGGGCACGTCGTTCTGCTACAACCTGGGACGATTCGCGGCCGCCGCGGGCAGCTTGTTCTCGGCCCGGCTGGCGACGGAGGTGTACGGCGGCTATGGCTCGCCGTTGATGGAGCGGTATTCTGCGATCACCATGTGCGTGATCTTCCTCGCGGGCATCGCGATTTTGCCGTTCGCGCCGGAAACTAAAAATCAGCCGCTGCCGGAATAGCTTTTGCAACGTACGCCCTGCGAATGTCTGCCGCAGTGAGCGATAGAAATGAGCGACGCCGCTACGAGTCCGCTGTTAGACCACCGCACGCCCGACCAGATGGCTGGCGAGCCGCCGCGGCATCGCGTGGTGATCGTCGGCGGCGGATTTGCCGGATTGAATGCGGCGAAGTATTTGCGGAAGGCGCCGGTCGACGTGACGCTTGTCGACCGCCGCAACTTTCATCTGTTCCAGCCGCTGCTGTACCAGGTGGCGACCGGCGGGCTCTCGCCGGCGAACATCGCGGCGCCGCTGCGGTGGGTGTTGCGCAATCAATCCAACTGCGACGTGGCGCTGGCCGAAGCGGTCGGCTTCGATCTTGAGGGCCGGCGCGTCCTGACCGACGTCGGCGATCTGCGGTACGACTCGCTAATCGTCGCGGCAGGAGCGCGGCACAGCTATTTCGGTCGCGACGACTGGGCCGAGCATGCGCCTGGGCTGAAAACGATCGAGGACGCCACTCAGATTCGCGGACGGCTGTACGCCGCCTTCGAGCAGGCCGAGTTGATCGCCGACGCTGAACAGCGGCGGGCGCTGCTCGACTTCACGATCGTCGGCGGCGGGCCGACCGGCGTTGAGCTGGCCGGTTCGCTCGCGGAAATCGCGCGTCATAGCCTGCGGAATGACTTCCGTCACATCGATCCCTCTGACGCGAAGATCATGCTCGTCGAAGCGGGCAGCCGCATCCTCGAGAGCTTCCCTGAGGAGCTGTCCGACAAAGCGCAGCGCGACTTGGAACGACTCGGCGTCACGGTCCGCACGGGCACGCGCGTGACCGATATCACGCGCGACGACGTTGAACTGACTTCCTCGATTGGCGTGGAGAGGTGGCCGACACGGACGGTGTTGTGGGCGGCAGGCGTAGTCGCGTCGCCGCTTGCCAAGGCGCTCTCGGCGGGTTCTCAGGCGGCGCTCGATCGCGCAGGCCGCGTGATTGTCGAGCCGGATCTGTCACTGGCCGGCCGGCCTGAGGTATTCGTGATCGGCGATATGGCCAACTACTCGCACCAAACCGGTAAGCCGCTGCCGGGCGTCGCCCAGGTCGCCATTCAAGAAGGGCGGTTTGTCGCCAGGCTGATCGACGCCAGGCGTCGCGGCCGCGAGACGCCGAAGTTCCGCTACCGCGATCTCGGCAATCTGGCGACGATCGGCCGGCGCTCGGCGGTCGCCGTTCTAGGCCGGCTCCGCTTCTCCGGCGCATTGGCCTGGTGGCTGTGGCTGTTCGTGCATCTGATGCACATTGTGAATTTCCGCAACCGCGTGCTGGTGTTGCTGCAATGGTCGTGGAGCTACTTCACCTACGACCGCTCGGCGCGGATGATCACAGGCGACGCGCCGACCGATGACGATCTGGCGGCCTTGCAGAAGCTGGTCGTGCCGCCCACTGCGGTTAAGGGGCCCCCATCACCGGCCAAGACGGTGTAGTATCAGTGCTCGGCGTGGCCGCCGCCTTCGGCGTGCTCGCCGACTGTAGCGTGGGTCCCGTGTTCAACCGGCGAATGATCGTCCTGAGCTTTATCCGTGCCATGGGCTGCTGCATCGTGAGGCGCCTCGGCCTGTGGCGCCGCGGGGTCTGCATCTGCAGCCGTATGTGGGTCGGGACCTTCTTTGCTCTGTGATTCCTGCACCTTGCGGGGCCGCGCCCAAGGAATGTCCGCCAGATCGGGCAGCAGGATCACGTCCACTCGCGAATTGAGCTTCAGCTCCTCTTCGGCGAGGTTGAGGGCTAGCGGCTCGTTCCCTTCCGCCTGGCTCAGACGAATCCGCTCCGGCTCGATTCCCTCGGCCTCGAGCGCTTCCTTCACCACCTGCGAACGCGCATAGCAAAGTTCCCAGTGGTTCTTATAGGGGCTGCCCTTCGGCAGGGGGCGGCGGAGGCAGTGGCCGCGGACCTCGATGCGGTTGAGCTTCCCCTTCATCATGGGGGCGAAGCCTTTGATCGCCTCGAGTTGCTCAGCATCCAGCAATGCGTCATCCACCGGAAACAGCACGGTGAATTGATAGTCGGTGTCATCGCCCGAAATGGCCAGCCGCCGCTTCTGCGGCTGGGCGGTGTGGCCGTACATCGGATCGGTGACCGGCTTGGCCGTGGCGGCGGCGCCTTTTTGGGTGCTCTTGTAGGTGGCGAAGGGCTCGCGGAAGTAGCCGGCGACCGCCTCCTTCACTTCCTTCTTCTGCGTGGTAAGCCACATGACCATGAAAAAGGCCATCATCGCGGTCACGAAGTCCGCGTACGCCACCTTCCATGCACCGCCGCCTGCACCTGCCATGGGAGAACTCCTTAAGGTCGAGAGTCGAGTGTCGAGGGTCGAAGGCCGGAAGAAACGTGATCAAGCATCTTTTCTGGCTTTCGACTCTCGACCCTGGACTCTCGACTTTTACGACGCATCCACTTCCTGGAATATCTCTTCAAGCTCTTCACGGGTGGGCCGCACTTCGCTGCCGACGCCGCGTCGGGCCTGGTCGATGGCCACTTTGGGCGGCAGGTCGTTCGCGAAGCCCGTGATGATCGTGGCGATCGTGTTGAAGAACGACAGCTCGCAGATGCCCAGCAGCTCCATCCGCGCCGCCAGCGGGGCGATGAAGCCGTAGGAGAGCAGAATTCCCAGGAACGTACCGACCAGCGCGGCGCCGACCTTGTGACCGATCTCCGCCGGCGGGCCATCGATGTGACCCATCGTGATGACAATGCCGAGCACGGCCGCGACGATGCCGAAGCCCGGCAGGCCGTCGGCCGTTTTCGACAGGGCTAGCGTCGGAAGATGGTGCTCGTCAGCGATGACCTTCAGGTCGGCCGCGAACAATGCGGGGAGTTGCTCCTTGCGCGCCGTGCCTTCGACCAGCGGAGTCAGGCCGCTGCAGATGAAGTCGGTCACGTGGTGGTTGTTCGCCACCCGCGGGTATTTGGTGAAGATCGTGCTTTCGTGCGGATGCGAGACGTGCACTTCCAGGCCTAGCAGCCCCTCACGGCGGGCCGTTCGCAGCAGGTCGTACATCAAGCGGAACAGGTCCGCGTACATGGCCTTGTTGAAGGGCGTGCCTTTGATCGTCGTGAGGATTCCCTTGACCAGGTCGATAAGGACCTTCTTAGGCGACATCACGATGAGCGCGCCGAGCGAGGCGCCGCCGATCGTCACGATTTCCGACGGATGGATGAGCGCGCCGATGTGACCGCCGGCCCAGGTAAAGCCGGCGAGCACGCAGCCGATCACCACAACGCATCCCACGATGACGATCATGTCAGGGTCTCAAACTCCGGCGAACTCTGTCGGACGATCAATGTGTGTGGCACGCCCTGAAAAGGGCGTGTTTGTGCTGTGGCAGGCGTTGAGCCACGCCCTTTCAGGGCGAGGCGCCCCTCTGCAGCTTGGTTTCGGACTCGAAAATGTAGGTCATCCCCCGCCAGATGCGGGGCAGGTGGCGAAATTGCCGGTATTACTGGCAGTAGCGGTCCGGCACGGCCGGGCGGACCGCAGACCGGCCGATAATGGGTCCGACAATCCTGCGGAGCCCCGCAAACCGTTCCATCTCCTGGATTTAGGGCGAATTCTCGGGCATTTAAGCCCTCACTATTAGATTGCGCGCAAATTTCCCGGCTCTCTTGCCGTTAAGACTTTGCTGTCGCCGCGCTCCCGGTGCGCGGTCGGCGGACGCCGGGTCTCTTTTCGCTCGTTTAAACTCGGACGTATGGCGGACCGTCAGGCGGAATTTGTCAGGCTGCTGAGCCAGTATTCAAGCCGGATTTTCGGCTTCTTATTGGCTTTGTGCGTCAACCGGGCGGACGCGGAGGACGTGTTCCAGAACACCAGCGTGGTGCTCTGGGAGAAGTTCGACACGTACGAGCGAGGGACGAATTTCCTGGCTTGGGCGTGCCGGATCGCGTACTTCGAAGCGCTGTATGACCGCCGCAAGTCGCGGCGGGTCAAAACCCTCTCGGACGCGGCCTGGGAGGCCCTGGCAAGCGACGCCTTGGCGACCACCGACGTGCGGGAGGAACGGCAGGAAGTGCTGGCCGACTGTTTGCAAAAACTGCGGCCGAGCGACCGGGACTTGCTCCACCAGAAGTACTTCCTGCAACACTCCGTGGCGGAAATCGCCGAAAGCGGAGCGAAGTCGATTTACTCGATTTACCGTTCGTTAAGCCGGATCCACGAATCGCTGCTGCAGTGCATGCGACGATCGATGTCGGGCTGATCAGTAGTCACATCATACCACCGTGTTGTCGATGACATCCTCAGAGCAGCGAGAACTGATCGAGCTTTGGCTGAAAGCCGCCGAAGGCGCTGCAGACGACGCGCAGTTGGCTCGGCTCAATCGCTGGATTGAATCGGACGCCGAAGCTCGCGCGCTCGTCCTGAGCGTCGCGAAGCAGCAAGGCTGGCTCGCGTGGAACGCCGGCGAAGTGCCGTGGCCTACGGCGCTGGGCGCCTTATCCGAGAGCAGGACTGCAGCGGCGGCGGTTCGCACCACGGCGCCTGCCCGTCCGGGCCGATCGTTGCCACGCTGGGTCTGGGCGGCCCTTGCGGCGAGCGTTCTCAGCTTTTTTGCCGGCCGCTGGAACACGTCGCAGCAGGGCCGGCCCGAGTCCGCCGCCGAGACGTCGCCCATTCAAGCGACGATGGTCAGCTCCACCGGCTGCGTCTGGGGCCCGGCGAGCACTAATAATCTCCTGTCCGGCGAAGACCTGGCCGGCGGCGACACGGTGCAGTTGCTCGAAGGCATCGCCGAGTTCCGCATCGGCTTAGGCGGCAGCGACGTCCGCCTGCAGATGGAGGGGCCCGCGTCGGTCGTCCTGACCACACAAGGCTCGGCGAGCATCAGTTACGGCAAGATCGTCGTGAAGACCGGCTCGCTCGACGCCGCGGCGTACGCCCTTGAAACTTCTTATGGCCGCGTGCTGATCAAGCCGCGCTCGGAGATCGGGCTGGTTTCCTTCGGAAGCACCGCCGAGGTGCACAGCTTCCGCGGCGATGCGGTCGTCCAGTCCCCCTGGATCGAATCGGACGACGACGACGCTGTGACCAAGACCGTGGCCGAGGGGCACGCACTACATCTGCATGACGTCGGTAAGGCCGTGCTCGACTCGATGTGCGGGCCGGCGCAGCGAGGCCGGTTCACGCTGCAGGTACCGATGAGCAACGATTTCCTCGCCGTCGGGGCCGAGTACGTGCGTGAAATCACCGACGCCCGGCCGGTGGCCTATTGGCGGTTTGAAGGCGAGGACTCCGAAACAGTTCGCAATGCGATGAGCGACCGGTTTCACGGCCGGCTGAAAGGGGGCGTGCGCTGGGCGGGTCCCGAAGGGAATCGAGCGATTGAACTGGGCGTTACGCCGGAGCCCGGCTCGCTGGTGGTTACCGAATCATGGGACGAAGTGCTCGACGGCGACTTTTCGCTGGAGGCGTGGATCAAGCCGAGCCATTACCACCTCGGCTCGATCATGGGCTTCATCGGCGAGTTCGATTGGCTCGATCGCCGCAACAAGCACGGCGTGCTGCTTGAAGTTAACGGCACGTCACAGCCGAGCCACATCCATCAGCCGCAACGAATTCGCTTCCTCCATCGCGCGTCGCTGGGAGTCGTCGGCGGCGTTTCCTGCTATTCCGACAAGTCCTACGAGCCGCGGCGCTGGCAGCATGTGGCGGCGATTCGCGAAGGCGCCAA